>PXAP01000220.1 GCA_003567115.1 Bacteroidota bacterium | reverse complement strand
TGATAAGGTCGGGAAGACTTAATCCCTGGTTCTGATATTGCTTTGAAACTGATACAACAAACCTGAGATTTGCATTTACCAGCCGGTCCCGTGCTTTCATATCCCCATTGTGGATCCTTCTCGCAAGATCAACTTCTTCTTCTGCGGTAATGAGATCAATCTTTCCTATATCATGAAGGTATTTTTCCATTGATGGGGTTTCCCTGTTGGTAAGCTGCTTAATGATTTTCAATTGCCGCATTTAAAGGAGGATTATTTTGGTTTGTGATATATTCGGAAAATAAGATCTAAAGGTACTACTTATTATGAGAGAACTTCAATTTAACTTTTGCGGGTTTAAACTTTTCTTTTTATCGGGAACCTTGTTTATCAATTACTACAGTTAAATACCAAGGGTTCAATAAAATAAACTATACGGGTAATAAATTATTTCCATATTGTTAATTTTCGCATAAAACTTTCTTAGCCTCATTAATTCATAAATATTTGCATCCTGATGAAAGTTAGAGGCCTGGTATCTTTGCAGCAAAAATTTTTATCCCCGAAGTACAAAGGCTCATGATAACCTCTAAGTTTAAGAATTAATCAGGTTAGAGGTTTCCAAGGGATTATTTTACCTGAAATTTGCAGGGCTGTTAAATTATTAAGATACTTTTTTAATAAGAAGACTTCCGTTAACCAATCAGGAATATCATCTGAAGGATCAAATATTTCAAATTTGAAATTGAATGACTGATAACTATCAGGCATCTTAACAAATTTCTCAATGGTAATCCTCCAAACCAGGAAGTGCATGCTTTATTACTAATCAAGAACAGATATTAAATTAAGTTCAGAATATTTGTAAATACTAAAATAATACATATCTTTGCAACCGTTTTGGCATAAGATAGATCTGTAATAGTAAGAATTCCTCTCAGTGCAACTTTCCTTTGAAGATTACTTCCTACCATCACTAATTTAGGCTGAATAGTAATAACGCTGATAAAACATTATCCCTCTGAACAGATGTACGGTTAATGTTTATTTTCAGGCATTAATCAATTTATATATTATATGAAAAGAACAGGATCGCCTGGTAAAAGGGGGCAGACAGACTTTAGAAAAAAAAGATCTTTAAATCGAAAACCTTCCGGAAGAGTTAATGGCAGACTGAGTACCATCAACCCTATGGCATTTGTCAGGAAAGCAAAAGTAAATAATGAGAGTAGTTATATTGCCTCACGCAACATAAAAAATTTACCGGTACACGGAAGCATTATTACAAACTTGCTGAATAAGGGGTATCAGACCCCGACAGAAATTCAGGATAAGACACTTGAAGCAATTCTTGACGGGAAAAACCTTATAGGTTTAGCTCAAACCGGAACAGGAAAAACAGGTGCCTTCCTGATTCCCCTGATTAATAATCTGCTGAATAACAAGGCTGCCTTTCAGGTTCTGGTTGTAGCTCCGACCCGTGAGCTGGCCATGCAAACCGACAGGGAGTTCCAAATGATTGCAAGAGGATTAAACCTTTTTAGTATCTCCCTGATTGGAGGCACAAGCGTTAATATGGATCTGCGTAAACTACGAAGGCCTTGTCACTTTGTAATAGGAACTCCTGGGCGTTTAACCGATATGGTACGCCAGGGAGCTCTGAACCTGAATAATTTCACCACGATAGTCCTCGATGAATTTGACAGGCTCCTGGACATGGGCTTTTCTCACGATATTAATCAACTTGTTGACGGAATGAACAACCGACAACAGACAGTACTCTTTTCGGCAACTGAGGACAAGAGTCAGAAGCAATTATTAAACAAGTTGTTGGATAATCCCTTAGAGATTCGTGCACTAAATGGCAATAAAAGTCCTGATACGATCGACCAGGATATAGTTAGCGTAAATAATGGCGAGAATAAAATGGATGTGCTGCTGCGTATGCTGCGGGACAACAGTTTCGAGAAAGTTCTGCTTTTTGCTGATACCAAACGCCTGGTTAGCCGTATTTGCAGGGATCTTCGCCGGGCAGGTATTAAGGCAGATGAGATTCACGGAGACAAGTCACAGAACTACCGGACAAATGCCCTGAACTCATTTAAAAACATGAGGATCCAGGTGCTTGTTGCCACTGATGTAGCTTCCAGGGGACTTGATATATCGCAGGTATCTCACGTGATAAACTATCAGCAGCCCCGGAATATGGACAGCTACATCCACAGGATCGGCCGTACCGGAAGGGCTGGAAGAAGCGGAAAAGCAATTACATTTGTTAACTAATGTGTTTACCAGGAACAACAATAGCTTTATAAAGAACCGTAAAGCCAATAAGCTAAAATAAAGGCGTAACGATAAGCAAAAAAAGAAAACCTAACGTAAGGAAAGCTCTCCAGGAGAGGGCCTTGAAAATATGATTGCCTATGCCGATAAATTCGGGAATATTACTTCGGGAAAAACCGGCAGAGCATGGCAAGCAGAGTGAAACAAATAATAACAAACAAACAAAACAATTATGAAAGAAGGTACAGTAAAGTTTTTTAACAACTCAAAGGGTTTTGGTTTTATTAAACCAGACGATTCCAGCGAGGATGTTTTTGTTCACGAAAGTGGACTAATCCATGAAATTCATGAAGATGACAAGGTTAAATTCGATGTTCAACAGGGAAAAAAAGGTATGAACGCTGTAAATGTTGAAGTTATCGTCTAGTATCAAGAACCGGTTAAAAAGAGGCTGTCTCAAAATGGGAAGCCTTTTTTTATTATTATGACATTGACCGGACAAGTCAGTTTCCCCCGGGTAGCCGGTAAACTATTGGCTATCCTTTAATATATTATAATAGTCAGGCTTATACCCGGCAAATACTTTTCATATATTTTAAAAATATATTTTTCAGAAGAATAAGATTTATGCTGTTTTTTATATTTTTGTTTCTGGGAAAATGAAAAAACACACTCAACATACTGCTTGCCTGCTACTGCTGTTTTTTGCTTACTTCCTCCTTTTCCAGACCCTTCATATTATCTTCCATGACCATAGCCATACTCATATTCATTGCAATGCAGATCAACATGAAATTACACATTTTTGTACATCTGACCATGGTTGCGGACATTCATCCGGAAACATCCATCATACCCAAAATCCCGATGATAGAAAGCAACACGGTATAAACAAATCTGCTCACCTTTCCAATGAAACAGCTTATTGTCAAGTCTGTGAATATGAATTTGCCAAATTCAATATCAGCATAATAATCAGTGTTGATTATTCCTCTTATATATTAAGTTTTGTTACCCCATTCCTTTATCAATCTCCCCGTATTTTGTATAACGGGAACCATGTTTCCCTGAGAGCTCCACCCTCCGTTTTTTAAATACGCCAAACAATTTTACTTTTTTACCGCACGGCTGGTTGAAATCCGTGGAAGCAGCATTCCCCGCTGTTCGCGAATATTAATGTTGTAATTATTTATCCTGGTAAGTTTCACCGCAGTATTCAGCAGGGAGTTCCCGGGGTTTAATTTTGCGGACTGGTTAACACAGCCCGGGTAAATTGATATTGTTTGGCATTTTAAATGCATTTCTGTTATTGCCGGGCCCAGTTTTAGCTTCTATCCGGTATATTATCACTGATAATACAAATCTTCTCAGGTAATGAAGAGGAATGTTTGTTTGCTTCTTTTCAATATGCTTCTCATCTGCTCTGTTGCGCAGGAAAACTCCTGTATAAGCGGCAGGGTAGTAAATGAGAATAATGAACCTATGGCCGGTGCAACCATTGTGGTGAACGATGGCTGGCATATTTCTGTGTCAGGGTCTGATGGTTATTTCAGGATTCCTGCAAGAGGAAAAGATAGCCTGGAAATAGTGGTCACCTATGTGGGTTATGAGAAGTTTGAAAAAATTATCGGTGCTTCTGATCCTGACAGGCTTGTGATTATAACCCTTGAGCCATTGATTGGTTTACTGGAAGGTGTGACTGTTGTTAACAACTTCATTGATCAGAGGAAAAGAGAGGAGATGCTTCCCCTGGAAATTGCAGATCGAAGTTTCATAACGATTAGCCGCGGAGGAAGCCTTGTATCCTCAATAGCGAGCATCCCGGGCATCAGTGCAATGGAAATTGGCTCGGGACATTCCAAACCTCTGATCCGGGGACTGGGTTTTAACCGGGTTGTGGTTACC
>PXAP01000346.1 GCA_003567115.1 Bacteroidota bacterium | reverse complement strand
ATGATAACTTTTTCAGTTTTGCTTTCCTGTCGGATCAAGTGATCTGACTTCCTGCTTAACTTTATTTATCGAATCTCTGCGGTTCATACCAGCAAAGCTAACAAACTCTTTTGAATACAGCTTCTTGCTGAAATCAGCTGGTTTTATCTGTGCTATTAAGTTCCCTCTTTAACTCTAAGTAACCGGACCGGAAATTTGAGCTTTTAATTTCTGATTTTACAGGGAGCTATTCCCCAAAAAATGACATGATATCTTATGTGTACACAAAAGCCAAACCAGATGCCCCTTAGCTTTGCTTATGAGCTTTGATCAACTGGCTGTCGCCAATCTCCACATACGGGGCTACCGAAAATCCGGCATCCTGAAGCCATGATTTATATTGCTCAAATGTCCATGTTCCGCCAGAATGTGTATTTACCAGCATGTTAACTGCAAAAACAGCCGGATCGGGACCGGTGCCCCGGATAAAATCATTAATAATTACCCTCCCTCCATCCATGAGCTTACGGGCCACATCCACAAACAGTTTCCTGTTCTCTTTTTCACCATAGATATGACATATATTGCCAAGGTAAGCAAGATCAAACGGGCCTTCAGGAAGGCTCTCGGTAAAATCTCCTTTCACCATTCTTACCGGAAGTCCGGGATCAAGCTCCGGCTCCATCATATCGACTACTTCCGGCAGATCCAGTATTGTGACAGTTGCTCCCTTCCGGGCAAAAGCCCCGGCAACTATGAGCGGACCTCCACCGATATCAAGTACCTCCGGACCCGCGGGCAGACCTTGTAAGCAGTATTCAGCTATGCTTGCGGCATCTTGCTGAGCATAGTGGCTCATGGCCTCTATGAAACTTCTTTTCTCATCAAAGCTTTCTCGTTTTGGAGCCGGTTTGCCGGTTCTAAGAATATTTGGCAATTCCAGCCACCTGGGTAAAAGATGATAGGTGTGCATAAATGAAAAACCCTGATAACGCGGACTTTCCTTATTGTACAAAACAGAGTAACACTCCTGTGTGAGTTTTATCTTTTCGTTCTCATGCTCAAGATAGCCCAGTGAAACCAAGGCTTCCGTAACCGTCCACAATGCTCTTTGGTTGCTACCGGTAACAGCAGCCAGCTCACTCAGGGTTAAAGCCCCGTTTTTTAATGCTTTAAATATCCCGGCTTTAACAGCTGCTCCTGTTATCAGAAATTCTTCAGGTAATTGGAAAGATTCAAAATCAGGCATTTTATAAACTTAATGTGATTGAAAAAACAGTTCAAGATAAGAAAATTTTCCGGCTCCGCTAAAACCAGTCCGATACTCCCGGGAATTCTTCCCGATGCGTGAATGGACAGATTCTGATGAATATGAATGGAATCAGCCAGCCTTTTTCATACCGGCATTCTTGATGAATCGGAATGGGTGGGGGAATGGATAGCTAGCCGGGAGGAAATCATCGATGCAAGTCCCTTCCGTATTATCCGGTTTGTCCCATCTCAATGATATCTTTGATGAACCCCTCCATTTTTTCCGGGGTTGTGGCCGGCGAAAACCGTTTCAAGGGTTTTCCATCGCGACCAACGACAAACTTGGTGAAGTTCCATTTAATCCTGCTCCCGAACCAGCCCGGAAGGTTCTTCTTCAGGAAACTGAATAGCGGGTGGGCATTGGGGCCGTTTACTTCTGTCTTTTCAAACATCTGAAAAGACACTCCGTAATTTACCAGGCAGCCCTGTTCAATTTCTTTGGCGTCACCCGGCTCCTGGTTACCGAACTGGTTACAGGGAAAACCCAGGATCTCAAGTCCCTTTTCCCTGTATTTACGGTAAAGCTCTTCAAGTCCGCTATACTGCCCTGTAAAACCGCACTTACTTGCGGTATTTACAACTATCAAAGCCTTACCCCTGTACCTGTCAAGGCTGATCTCCTCCCCTTTCAGGGTGGTTGCCTTTATATCATATATACTTTGAGTCATCAGAATAATTATTTTGCCACATAAACAACCAAAATAAAATATTGTTCATATCTCGGTTATTTTCCGCGAAAGCGTAAAAACTGATGATATAAAGATGATTATGGCAGCGGAAATGCAGGAGGTGTTAATCTACCCTGCGCCAATATCCTTATCCAGCTTATCGCACGAGACCGCATCTGTCCGGTCCGATACCACCTCCTGTTGTTCCAGCTTGTCAAAGGCAAGACTTACAGCCTCTTCATAGGAAATGAGTTCTGACGGCAACAGCCTGTGAATATCATTATTCCTGGCTACAACTTCAGTCTTCAGGCTGTTGACAAGGTTGACCGCCAGTTTATAGCTGGTAGAGGTGATAAAGTAAAGCCAGTATGATGAAAGTCGGGGTGTCATCACTGGAACTGAGATTATGATCCGTTTGAGGTTACGTACTTTGGCGTATATCAGGAGCATCTCTTTGTATGTAAGAATATCAGGGCCTCCTATGTCAAAACTTCTGTTGTATGTTTCAGCCTTCATCAAAACCCCTCTGAGATATTCGATGACATTCTTTATAGCAATGGGCTGAGTACGGGTTTTAAGCCATTTTGGTGCGATCATAACGGGCAGCTTTTCTACCAGGTCGCGTATGATCTCAAAAGAAGCGCTTCCTGAGCCAATAATAATCCCTGCACGAAGAGTGGTAAGACCATAATTGCCGGCAGATAATATTTTTTCTACCTGCATGCGGGATTTGAGATGCTTTGAAAGATTCTCCTCGTTTGCAATACCGCTCAGATAGATCACCTGCCTGACCTTTGTCTTTTCGATTCTCTCTTTGAAGTTTTCCGCTGATTGTCTTTCGAGATCAGAGAAATCACCTTTTGAGGCCGACATTGAGTGAACCAGATAATATGCCGCATCCACACCCTCGGGTATCTTCTCAAGAGAATCCCTGTCCAGAAAATCAACTTCTATGACTGATATGCGGGAGGATGAATATTTCGATATATCAAAACGGCCGGTGTCCCTGACACAACATACCACTTCATGGCCCTGATCAAGCAGGGCGGGAAGCAGGCTTTTACCAATATATCCGGTTGCGCCGGTAAGCAGTATTTTCATATTTGTCCAGGATATCCGGTCTTTAATATTAAGGAAATTTTGCTGTTTACATAAATTCCAATAGTACAGAAGATTCTCCCCTCCTACCACTCTTCCGGCAAATCATAATCTTCAGTGGTAAGGTGTTGCAGTATTTCATTTTTTAATGTTGAAATACCAATTAATCCGGGGTTATCATGCCACGGTGACAGGTAATCGCTGAAATACTTATGGTATAAAGGATGGTTATCTCTTACAGGATTTTCAACCCCGGTATCTGCAAACTTACCTGTTTTGGTATCCCAGATGAAAAAGTCAATCAGCGGGTTAATATCTTCGTCGTAACCGGCATGATATGCAAAAACTATCTTACTGTTGTCTTTTGTAAACTTTGTGCGTATGACATTGATTGCCTGCATAGCCTCATCGCGGGGAATACCCAGTTTTTCTAATTCATTCAGATCAGGCTCAAATCTGTATAAATAAACCTTCTTTAAATAAACCTTCGATGGCAGCTGGAATGGCATTATGAACCAAAACCTGCCCCTTCTTTGCCAAACCTGATAATCAAGAAGAAAGTATATATGATCATTATGACGAAAACCGTATGAATGTGTTTTGGAATAGCGTACCGGCCTCTGTGAGTTGCAGGAATATAAAGAGGCAACGATTAAAAAAAATATCAGGTATTTAGCAATTGATTTCATCCTAATAAAACAGGTTAATCAAGTTAATATTCAATTAATTATGTTTAGCAGGTAATTCATATTCAGTGTTTCAAACGCATGGATCCTGCTGGTTTGTTGACCTTCGGTCGAACTCACATGCAGTATATTAATCATTTTGCAATATTTGCCAGATGTGACTTTCATATCTTTTTGTGTTACACAGTAAAATAAGGATTCATGGCAGAATGTTTGTCGTGTTATTTTTTAACCTGACCGACTAACTTACTTATTTTTAGCACATATTACAAGTATATTATTCAGTTTTTTTAATGGTAGTTTAATACATACAGATTGCTCATAATACACTTCACTTGACGGTGGCTTCGTGCTTCGTACTTCCGCCACCTTTTCAGGCTCAATGAAGCACTTGTAAAGCCGATTAAGCAAAAACTGACAGCCGGCAAATGCCATTTGAAAGCTCTTTTGAT
>PXAP01000021.1 GCA_003567115.1 Bacteroidota bacterium | reverse complement strand
CACATTCCAGATTGGGAAATACAAGAACATTTGCCTTTCCCGCAACACTGCTTCCGGGAGCTTTGCTTTGTCCTATTTTTTCAATTATTGCAGCATCAGCCTGCATGTCTCCGTCTATTTGAAGTTCGGGGGCCATTTCTCTTGCAATACGGGTGGCATTTGCAACTTTATCAACCATGGGATGCTTTGCGCTACCTTTGGTACTGAAGCTAAGCATTGCTATCCGGGGTTCAAAACCGGCAATGTCTCTGGTGGTTCCGGCAGTAGCAACAGCTATTTCGGCAAGCTCTGATTCAGTAGGATCAGGGTGCACGGCACAATCAGCAAAAACCAGGTGTCCGTCTTCTCCAAATTCAGTGTCCTTCAGTATCATGATAAATGCCCCGGAAACCACACTTATTCCCGGCTTGGTTTTAACATACTGAAAAGCAGGACGAAGCACATCACCGGTAGAATTCATGGCACCTGCAACCTCTCCATCGGCGTCTCCGGCTTTAATCATCATTGTAGCAAGATAAAGAGGATCTTCAATAAGCTTACCGGCCTCAGTTCTAGTAAGGCCCTTATGCTTCCTGAGCTCAACCATCAAATCAATATATTTTTTCTTACCCGGATGGTCGAGTGGATCTATTATGAGAGATTTATCAATGTAACCGAGATTATGCTTTCTGGCTTGAGATAATATCGTTTCCGGATTGCCCAAAAGAATAATTCGTGCAATTTGCTCACGGATTAATAAATCTGAAGCTTTGAGAGTCCTCTCTTCAATTCCCTCCGGCATAACAATACGTTTGTCATGCTGTGCGGCATTATATCTTATCCTGTCCAGTAAATCCATTGTCTGGTAAACGTTTATTAATATAATTTATAATATTGTAAATTTACGTAAATTTGACTTTTTTCACTTTAAGTTTTAATGATATTAGTCACCCTTTTAGCCTGTTTTTTCCCGATGCTAAAAGAAACAGATTGATTTTTAGCTGGAAGGGTTGTTTTAGAACACCGGACAGGTTTTTCCGAATAAGCCTTTTTATAGCATACAAGCCCAAAGTTCCTGAACTTGCAATTTGTAATCCGAAATACAACATAGAAGAAAATGGATTTACATATTATACTATTGCACACGAAAAACCAGGCCAAAAATTATATTTCCAAACTAAGGCCGTCATAAGCCAGAGTAATGTTATGAGGCAATTCTTTCTGAACTTCTTCATGCAGGCCCATCTGATGACTTATATGTGTAATAAATCCGCGCCGGGGTCCGAATTCATTTATCAGTTTAACAGCTTCATTCAGTGAAAAGTGAGAAATGTGTTTCTCTTTTCTCAATGCATTTAAAACAATAAACTGGCTGCCTATGATCTTTCTTTTTTCTTCTTCCGGAATGTAATTTGCATCTGTAATATATGTAAAATCTTTTATCCGGAAGCCCAATACAGGTAACCTGTAATGAAAGGCTCTTATTGGTATTATTTTTACTCCTCCTATCTGAAAATTGAAAGTATCAATTGTGTTGAGATTAATCTGAGGTATCCCCGGATATTTATATTCTGCGAAAATATATGAAAATTCCCGTTTAATTACAGAAATTACAGTCTTTTCAAGATATACGTCAACAGGCTTCTGATTAACGAAGTTAAAAGCCCTAACATCATCAAGTCCGGCAATATGATCTTTATGTTCATGGGTATATAAAATGGCGTCCAGTTCCTTTACTCCTTCCCTGAGCATTTGCTGCCGGAAATCGGGCCCGGTATCTATAACTATTTTTTTATTCTCTGTCTCCAAAAAAACAGAGGTACGCAACCGCTTATCCTTCTTGTCGGAGGAGCGGCATACCTTACATTGGCATGCTATAACCGGTATGCCTTGTGAAGTTCCTGTTCCTAAAAAAGCTACTCTCAATTTATAATTTTAAATACCCACCTGAATTAAATGATCTGCAGAAAACAGCAAATGCAAACAACCACGTGGATTTTGTTTATTTTTTACCTTTATCCACTTTTTCAGCAATCCCGGTATCAAAATATGGATCAGTACAAACAATACAAAGATGCAATTTTTAAATAAACCCGTTAAAAATTTTCTGCCACCGGAATATGCACAATCATTGAAACCGGATTCAAACCGGGTATTTGCTTTATATCCCAAATAGTTTAACTTACAGGTCTTCCGGCCTGTGCACTGCAAGAACATGATCCCGCCAAAATAGCTGTATTTTAGTATCACATTGAAATTCCAGGGTTGCTTTTGTCATTTATTTTCATGCAATAAATAAACCCAAATTTGTAATTATAATCATATAATGCATACATTATCTATTAACTGCGACGATCAGCATCTTACAACCATCATCAGCAACTAATTGTAGATCTGTCCATTAAATTCTATTGACGGATTCGGCATAAATATTATTTCAAATTTACCCCACTTTTATTATTTTAACAATGTTGTTGAAAAGGAATCAAAATTGCCATATATTTCCATACTGAAACTATCAAAAAATTTTACTATAAATTTAATACATTGATTTATAATTATTAACCATGATTATATAAAACATCCATGCCGGCATTCTAATCCATAAGCACATTATCCCAGCATGGTTGTATTACAATAAAAAGAATAAAGCTATGAATCCGCCATGTTATTTCATAACACAAATATGCATGTACAAACAAAATGAGGGATCCATGGGTTTGAAAAACAAAATATCCGAATCATGAATTTGTAACATATTGTTAAATAAATTGATAACTATACTTTATAAGAATGAAAGGTAATCTGTATCTTATTCCAACTGTTCTTGGAAGTACCATACCCTCTGAAGTTCTTCCTGATTCTGTATTCAAGGTAATTAAGGGGTTGAAACACTATATTGCAGAAGACATAAAAAGTGCCAGGCGTTTTTTAAAAAGGGCCGGAACATCGGTACCAGTAGATGAAATAAAATTTTTTGAACTTAATAAATATACCGAGAAAAACGATCTGGCCGGATTTCTGACAGATGCAAATTCCGGTAATGATACAGGCCTTCTTTCTGAAGCTGGAGTTCCATGTGTTGCTGATCCGGGCTCAGTAATTGTTTCACTTGCTCACAATTATGGAATAAGAGTTGTTCCTCTTACAGGTCCCTCATCAATAATCCTTGCGCTTATGGCTTCCGGGTTAAATGGCCAGTCGTTTGCTTTTCACGGCTATCTGCCTGTAAAAAAAAATGCCAGGAACCGTATGATAAAAAAATTAGAAAAAGAATCTGCCATAAAAAATCAGGCGCAGATATTTATGGAAACACCATACCGCAATATGCAAATGACAGATTCTCTCATCATGGTCTGCCTTCCAAATACAAATCTTTGCATTGCCTGCGATATTACTCTTGAATCAGAATTTATTTGCACCCGCACCATTTATGAATGGAAAAAAAACAAGCCGGACATTAATAAGCGCCCGGCGATTTTTATCATACAGTCAGGAGACAAAGCCCCCCACGGAACATGACCGCGTCCAAAGGAAGCGAATTTATAAAATAAACTAAAAATTATTGAATGTCAACTATTTCAAGGTCGAAAACCAAAGGGGTATATCCCGGTATCTTTGAAGACCCCTCCTCCCCGTAACCCAGAGAAGATGGTATAATCACCCTTGATCTGCCCCCTTTTTTCATCTGTCTTACTCCTTCCTCAAAGCCCTGTATAGTTTGGTTTTCACCGATAGTAAAACTAAATACTGACCCTCCGATATTTGAGTCAAATTCACGGCCGTCAGTCAGGGTGCCACGGTAAAAAACACTTACTTCGTCAGACTCCAGGGGGGTACTTTCTCCTGTTCCTTTTTGAATATCTGTATAATATAGTCCGCTCTCACTTTTATCAAAAGACAGGTGAATTGAATCATTATACATCTCAATGTAATTGTCAATAAGCTCCTGTTCATATTCAACAGGGTCTCTTATTACCCTGATCAGTTCAATATCATACACAAGGGTTGAATAAGGTGGAATGACACCTGCTCCCGTACGGCCATATCCGCGATGAGAGGGAATAATCAGGGTTGCAATTCCCCCTTCCCTCATCAGCATTAGTCCATCGATAACACCTTGCACTCCAATTGATGCCATGGACAGTCTCCTGTCTCCATAAATAATTGAGGAAGTATAAATCTCTTTGTTATAAGCTATCTGTTCGTCTGTCGTGTCAAAAACTTTATCGTTAATAAGCTTCCCCGTAAACCTTAAAATCACCCAATTCCCCATTTCAGGCTTTATTCCGTCCCCCTCTTTAACAGGCACATAATAAATTCCGCTGCTTTCCGGATCAACGTTGATGTTATTTGCTTCAAGGTACTGTCTCAGCAAACGCTCCTCTTTTTCTTTCTGCAGTTCATTGTTGTTGTCACTACAGGAAAACAGAGTAGCTGCAGTAAAAACAGGAATCAGGAGGAGTCTCAAAATAATATTTTGAATCATATGTTTAATTATATTAGATTAATCTTGCAAATTATGCTGGATATCCATTACTTCTACATCATAAATAATGGTGGTATAGGGAGGTATATATCCTTCCCCTGAGCCTTCCGCACCAAAACCAATGTTCCATGGAATTATGAGGGTTGCTTTACCGGATACTCTCATTTTGCTTACACCTTCCAAAAACCCGGGAATAAAATTGGCTGTTGATGTATTATAAATCAGGGGTTCATCAGTCGGGCTCTCATCAAAAACCCTTCCGTCGAGAAGATAACCTGTGTAATGAACAGCAACAATTGCATTATCACCCACTAAATTCCCGCTGCCCGCTTCCTTTTCTATGTAATAGAGCCCGGATTCAGTTGGCTGGACTGTTATTTCATTGCTTTCAATATATTCATCAAGTAATTTCTTTTCATGTTCAACCGGGTCACTTATTACATCAAGCAGTTCAACATCATAAATCAAGGTGGAGTATGGCGGAACCAGCTCATATTCGGAAGAACCTAAACCGAGCCTTGAGGGGATAATAATCCTTGCCTTCCCTCCTCCATTCATTAGCATAATACCTTCTTTCAACCCGGGAATATCGAAATTTTTCACCATGAACCTGGCAGGTCCGTATAATTTGTTATCTTTTAAAATATTATGCTGAACAGCCAGATCTCTGTCACTGGTATCAAATATTGTTCCGTCAATCAGTGATGCAGTATACTCAAAAATCACTAAATCGGTCGGCTCAGGAGTTTCACCATCACCTTCGCTAATAACAACAAAATACAAGCCGCTGTTTGTCGGTTCAATTGATGTATAACCTTTTTCTATAAGATACTGGTTCAATTTTATCTTCTCCTCTTCTCTCCGGTCATCTTCTTTTTCGCAGGCATTAATAATAAAAAAACCAACCAGAAGAAGAATAAATATTTTTGTCATTGATCTTACTTTTTTAATATTTAATTAATTTCGGTCTGTAATCTGATTACTTATATATTGCATCCAAAATTAATATTTAATTATATTGATTTTCACAAGATTTTAATTCACCAGATGATATTACAAAAAACATAAATTATCATTTAACACTTAAAATTTCCAGCTCATAAACAAGAGGTGTATAAGGAGGTATTATCCCGGTGGAGGATCCATATTGACCAAACCCGAGATCAGACGGCATTAATATCAAAGCCTTCTCTCCTTCACGCATTCTGCCAACAGCCCTTTCCAGACCTTCTAAAACCTGCAATTCCTGTCCGTAAACAAACTCAAATACCTCACCGCGTTCACGGGTTGAATCAAAAAATTTACCATAAAGGAATTTCCCCTCAAAATGTAATTCAATCCTGTCTCCAGGCTCTATATTTTTACCGGTACCTTCACTGATAGTAATATAGTACAATCCTGAACTGTCCGGTTTGGCATCAAGTTGTTCTTCTATAATAAACTGCTGAATCTTAAGCTTTTCGTGCTCTCTAAAATCTTCAATCCAACTCAGAAATGCTTGTTTTTCGGTAGTATATGACTGTTCACTTTGTACATCAAGCATTTTAACAGATATCTTAATATGATCCGATTCATTTAAAAAAGCCGGAAGTGTTACACCAAGTGTCCGGATAAAGAATTCATTTGCATTGAGAATAAAATCGGCTTGATCACCAGCCTTCATCATGGTAAAACATTCTTCTACAGATCCGGCGTATGATGGTTTCTCAAGCTGAAACTTCCGCCTGGCAGAAAAAAAGAGGGAATCAGCCGAAGTGCTGTAACTGAGATCTACCGTAATATAGTCTCCCGGTAAAGGATAAGCATCGCCTTCTCCAATAACATTAAGCCTGTAATATATACCTGACCTGGTTCTGCTGAAGCCAGGATAGTCGGTTATAATATTACAACCGGAAACCTGAAATATGAGCAGTAAAAGTAATGGAAACAGGCTAAATGTTTCAAAATTGTGAATCAATGCCGGTATCTTTAACCTGACCAATCTGTTTATGCAAAAAGCTGACACCGGTTTCATTGCAGTTGTATCTTTAATACTAATGATTAATTATGGCGAGCTATCCGTCTGATACCTTTACAACTTCAAGTTCATAAATTAAAACCGCACGTGGTGGTATCCTGTTCTGATCACCTATCAAACCATGAGCCAGAAAGGGAGGAAGAATAAACCTGGCTTTATCTCCTTCCCTTAACATAAGCACACCCTCTTCAAGGCCGGCTTCCACACCACCCTGACCAACCCTGAAGGTCTTCGGGCCATCCCGGTCCGAACTGTAACAAACAGTTCCATCCAAAAGAGAAAGGGTGTATTGAATTGTAAGTGTCATACCTTTTTCTACCGTAACTCCCCTGCCATGCTCGTAAACCTCGTAACCCAGTCCGGTTCCGGTAAAATCCACATTCCAGTTTCTGCGTTTTATATAAGCGTTAATAAGTTCCATATCCTTACCGACAAGGAATTGATTGGCCCTTAGAATATCTTCCCTATGCACTTCCCGGCTTGTCTGGCTTTCAAAATCAGTATTATCTCTGTTGGCACAGGAGCAGGTGACAATAATAAACAGTATAATAATTTGCCGGTAAGAAACCGGGTTAAATTTACTTGCTGTCATTAATAACCTTGTTAGTTGAATGGATGGTATAATCTGTCAAAATCAAGTTCAATTTATTATTGTCTGACCTCTTTTCAGAAATTATGTCTTTTTTAAGATATATATTCAGGTAACAGAGAAATAAATTTATTTATTGTATCGGAAAGACTAAGTTTTGACTCACCACCGGATGCATTTACATGTCCGCCGCCATCAAAGTTATTGAAAGCAAATGCATTGGTGTCAAATTTTCCTCTTGAACGAAATGATATTTTAACATGATCATCATTTTCCATAAAGAATGCTGCAAAATTAACTCCTTTTACCGATAATGGATAATTAACAAAACCTTCAGAATCTCCGCGTTTATAATTATATTGTTTTTTCTCCAGCAGAGTGAGACTCATATAGGCAGTTTTATATTCCGGTAAAACAACCATTTTTCTGTCCAGACAATAACCAAGAAGCTTCAACCTGCTTTCAGAATAATTATTATATACTTTGGAGTATATGTAATCCTTATCAATCCCTTTTTTCAACAACTCGGACAAAACCCTGTATGTTTCGGGCTGTGATGAATTGTAACTGAAAGAACCGGTATCCGACATTATCCCGGTATAAAGACATACGGCAATATTATTATCAAGCAGTTTTATATTGCCCGTCAGCTCAATAAACCTGAAAACCAATTCAGCTGTAGAACTTGAAAGCGTATCGGTAAAATTAATATCAGTAAACACCAATCGCTCAGGATGATGATCAATCATTACCTTGAATGCTTTTGATTCTCTGATCAGATCTTCAATTTTACCTGCTCTGTCAGGAGTATTGAAATCAAGCAGAAAAATCATGTCAGCATCGTGAATCTTTTTTTCAGCAGTGGATTTATCTTTTTTGAATATATTTATATCTTTACTTCCCGGCAGCCATTTAAGAAAATCAGGGTAATCATTTGGCATGATAACAAAACACTTTTTCCCTGATTTTTTCAGATAATGATAGAGCGCCAAAGAAGAACCAACAGCATCTCCGTCGGGATTTTCATGGCTGATAACCGCAATATTGCCTGACTGCTCAATATGCTGGTTTATTTGAACCACCAGATTCCTCTCGTATCTATTCAAAATATTATTATTTTTATCAGAATTCGCTTACATTTTAAAATGCGAAAATACAATTTTTAAAAGAAAACTATGCCGTCAGTGATTAGGGATAAAGATTAAAAATCCTTATAATAAAGTTTAATAAAACAATCAAAAATGACCGCTAACAAAACATTAATTATCATAAAGCCCCATGCAGTCAGGGATAATAAAACAGGGGTCATACTTTCAATGATAATTGAGGCTGGATTCCGGATTATTGCCATGAAAATGATCAGATTAACCAGTTGTCAGACCGGAGAATTTTACAAGGAGCACAAAGGAAAGTATTTTTATGAGCCGCTTGTTAAAATGATGTCATCAGGTCCTGTGGTGATATCTGTGCTGGAAAAAGAAAATGCCGTCTCTGAGCTGCGACGCCTTGTTGGAAATACTGATCCTGAGGTTGCTGAGCCGGGAACGATTAGAAAAATTTTCGGTTTATCAACAAGGGAAAATGCTGTTCATGCCTCAGATGGCAATCAGAATGCATCCAGGGAATGCACATTCTTCTTCTCTGAACTGGAAGAATTTAAGTACTGATTTAATAATAACACAGGCTGCACGATTATCAGAGGAATGACCCAAAGAAACTTCTGTCTTCCTACATTGATTATTATACTAATCTACATCACCTGTTGAAAATTTTTCAGGATACCTGGGATTTATATTCCTGTAAAATCTTTTAATCTTAAGCATATCAGCATCCAGGTTGCCCGAAAGATAAAACAAACTGCCTGTACCAACCAGTTTCTTTTTATAATCAAAAAATCCGGGTAGAACAGGCACATTTGCACCCATGGCAATCCTGTGAAATCCGGTCTTCCATTCACTTACTTTTTTCCGGGTTCCTTCAGGAGTTATTGTTAAAATAAATGAGTCATTAATTTCAAATTGCCTGATCATATCTTCTACAATGTCGGTTTTCCCCTGCCGGTCAACAGGAATACCTCCCAGTGCTCTAAGCAAACACCCCAGCGGAAAATAAAAAAGCTCTTTTTTTATTAATATTTTGGCATCTATTCCGGATGAGAGGTAAAACAGTTGACCAACCACATAATCCCAGTTGCTTGTATGTGGTGCGGCAATTATCAGAAATTTTTTCTCAGCAGGGAAGTTTCCTGCCAGTTTCCATCCCCATAGTTTGAGTATGTATTTGCTGAGTAGGCGAATCATTTTTATTAACCAGATTTGGATGAATTGTCCCTGAAACCCTCACGGTCCATTTTACCCCAGCCCTTCCTCCCTCTCAGGTAGTCCCAGTTACCCTTAATTGCCCATATTACTGTCAGCGGATGAAAAAAGAAAGGTTCAAGAAATGCAGTTCCGATAAGCTTGAGGACATCTCTTTTTCTTTCATATTTATGGAAAGTCATTTCTTCAAACAAAACCGCCCATACGGAAAGGGAAACCGCAAAGGTATAAACAAATATAAAAAGCAGAATTGCAAAAGGCCAGTTTGGAGTACTGAATATGATATACATCAGGAAAAATATAATAGCCAAAAATTCAACTATTGGTGCAAGCCACTCAAAAAAGAACCAGTAGGGGTAACCCAGTAAACCAAACCTTTTGTATCTGGAACGGAAAAAGATCTTTTTGTGGGTAAAGAGGGTTTCAACAGTCCCCCGAGTCCATCGGTTTCTTTGTCTTCCAAGAATTCTTAGTGAGGATGGCACCTCGGTCCAGCACAAAGGATCAGGTATATAGGTTACCTGGTATTTTTCTTTTTTTTCTGCCATATACCTCCTCATTCTTACAACAAGCTCCATATCTTCACCAACGGTTTCAATGCTGTAACCTCCGCATTTTATAACAGTTTCACGGTCGAACATGCCAAGAGCACCTGAAATAAGAAGCAGACCGTCAAGCCTCGCCCAGGCCATTCTTCCCATAAGAAATGCCCTGGTATATTCAAGCACCTGAACCCTTGCAAGAAATTTTTTCGGCAGATGTATTTTCTTAACCTTTCCGCCCTGAATATCGCATGAATTGGCTATTCTGACAACCCCACCTGTGCCGATTACCTTCCTGTCGGTCTCTTCAAGAAAGGGCTTTACCATTTTTAGCAGAGCATCCGGCTCCATGATTGAGTCAACATCTATACTGCATATAAGCTGATTATGTGAGACATTGATCCCTGCGTTCAGTGCATCTGCCTTTCCCCCGTTCACTTTATCTATAACTGTCAGGTTGTGGAATGAACGGTTTTTTGATTTATATACCCCCCTTATCCTCTGACATGGTATCCTGTAATCAAAAAAATAATTAACCTTCTCCAGGTCATAGGCCTCAATGGTTTTTTCAAGCGAATCGTCAGTGCTGCCATCATTAATCACAATTACTTCAAAATTGTTATAATAAAGTGATAATAATGTCCTGACATTTTCAACTATTGTATATGATTCATTAAAGGCTGGTGCTATAACTGAAATAGACGGAGTAAGAGGTGCAAGAATGATTGAATTATAATCCACATAACTGTTTTTCCGGAGGTATACACGAAGTGTAACTGCTGAAAACACTGCAAGCAATACATAAGCAAGAAAAATGGAAACAGTAATAATAAGAATGATATTGCTGAAAAACCAGCCCAGGGCATTAAATATTTGATCCATTTTATATACGTTTATCCAACACGTGTTTTATAATAATTATATAATTCTTGTAATCCGACTGCATCAGTTTTTCCAGAGCTTTCTGACCGCTATCCCCCATTTCTCTTAGAGCCTTTGCTGCTTCAATCTGCAACTGCACATCATCCTCCTTGTCAATGACCATAACAAGAAAATTAATAACAGACTCGTCAGCAATCTTACCCAATGCAATAACTATTTCCAGAAGGTTTTCATATATTTCATATTTATAATGATGTTTCAGGGATGAAGCCGACTGTTTAATCCTCAGCTCACCAAGAACAAATATAGTTGTTCTTCTTATTTCCGGATCGTCGTTTTCAAGGAGATGTACAATGGTTTTCCATGCATTTCTCTGTTTGAAAACTTTTATCATTTTTAGAGAAAAAATCACTACTGTCCGGTTATCTGAACAGAGCCATCGCTGAAAATCGGGTATCTCAAGATCATGACTAATAATCATTTCATGAACATTCAGCTGCTCCCATTTGGTAAATGGCCTCTGCAGGTGATCCAGAAAGGAAAACCTGTCTCTGTCGTTCAAACGAACAAGAGCCAGTTGGGCTTCCATTCTGAGTATACTGTTGTGACTGTGAAGACATTTTATTATTTCCTGGTTTGCGTCTTTTATGTTCATAAAAGCAAGTTCACGAAATCCTTTTATCCTGATATGCCATTTTTTGCTGGATGCCTTTATTCTGGAATCAACATCAAGAGAGAGCTTATAATATAATTCGCGCAATTTTTCAGCCGCATCTCCCGAAAGATTAACTATCAGATCCTTCATTTCTTCCATCAATATACGTCTCTTAAAGTTATCTCCGGCTATTTTACCAATCTTTGCAGGTATTTCTGCAACATGCCCCTCATCAAAAAGATAGCTCATCAGTAGCATCTGGTATTTCTCTTTAAGTTCTTGTCTTAATTTTGCTTCGTTTTCCAATAGGTTACGGTGTAAAAGTATAATTACCAGCAAAACAATCATGGATAAGATTGAAAAAACCGTTACAAGCACAAGTATCTGAATTAGGGCAGAAGACTGCCCGAAATCGGTTTCGGGCAGAATAATGTTTATTCTGTCCCTTTCCAACTTTGATTTAATTTCATCTATACGCTTTTTAGGGTGATCGTTCCATGGTTTTAAATCAACAGCCTGTTCATAGAATTCTATAGCCTCCTCATATTGCTGGTATTCTGCTGCCCATTCAGCTTTAAGGTTAATTATCCTGTATCTTTCACTTAGATCAGTTACCCGGTATAATACTGACAGTGAATCAGCTTTACAAAATGGATCTCTATCAGGCAGCCTGTCATCATCAGGAGAATATGCTGCAGAAACTTTATCTTTGATAAGTATCCAGGCATCATGGTACTCAGGATAAGTTCTTCGAATCTGTAAAACCCTCCTTTGGGCATCAGTTCTGCGTGTGAACGAGTCAACACAAATCCTGTAAAACAGTTCTTCCGAACGCAATATAAAAGGGTCAAAGCTCAGATCTGCAAGTTCATCTTTGAACTGAACAGCATTATTATATACCCTGAAACTGCCAAGAATGACAAAGTGATCAAAAAGAGAATCATTATTATAATCCTGAAATGTGACAGAAAAAGACAACTGGAATACAAACATAAAAACAAAACATGCGGTTAGCCTCGAAAATAACCCCCTGCGATTTAAAATTTTTATATTTTCCCGGCTTGTCATATTTATAATAACAGTTTAAGATATATTACCGCCTGAAGAAAACAGATAAGAGTCACCAGAAAACCCCATCCAGATTATCTGCACAAAGATTTAGTCATATACTGTTTAATTATAACTTGCTAACCCTTAATTGTTGATCGTTGTAACATGTCACAAATAATATCTCAAACCCAGGTTAAATAACCAGCGATTTCTTAGTGAACTGATTTCATACTCTTCGAAATTATATCGCAAGCTTCCCCTGATCAGATAATTTGAATAAATACCCTTGCTGAATTCAATTCCGGCACTGATAGTATTCAGAGATATTCTGTCTGAAGGAACTGCCAGGGTTTCATCGGGTGAAAACCCGAATCCTATAATTATTCCGGCAAAATCATCAGCAGATTCGAAATACTTCCTGGCATTAAAAAACCAGGAAGCTGACACAGCATTATTTCCGGGGAATATATATGTTCTTAATGAAAACCACATATTGCCGTAATATTTTCCTGCAGATCCTGTATAAAAAAAATAGGAGTTGTCCCAGTACAGATAGCGCAAACCCAGTGATGCCTCAAAACCTCCTGAAAGAGCCCTGAAATACTCAAAAGCTCCTCTGTGACCAGGAAAAACCAATCCCCGTGAATAGGCATAATTGAGCAGCAGATAACTATCCGGCGATAATCGCGGATAAGATTCAATTTCATACTGTAATGAAGGATAACGTGTCATCCCTGTTCCGTCAATAAAAGTATTGGCAAAATTGAGCCTTGCCGTAACAGGTCCCCTGCGGGTATAATGAGAATACCCGGAACTACCCATATGGAAATGCCGGGAATAAGGTTTTTTAAAGAACTCTCCGTGATAACCGGCAAGCAGGTAATTGTTTTCGCGGTAATAATAGAATCCGGGTTCTGATAATCTGTTAAGAAGCTCAAGTGCTTCTTCATTATCAGGATTGATTTCCAGAAGTTATTCAAGGATTTCAGTTGCCTCACTAATCATCTCCCCGTAAAAAAGTCCCCTTGCTTTTTTAAACATAAATTCTTCATCTCCGGGATGGAAGGAGAGTGCATTTTCTGCTGCCTCAACAGCCTGAAGGTAGTTCCCGTCCCATATCTCTATATCAATGAGCGCTGACATTGCATCATGGTAACCGGGATGATGATCAGTTACGTTTTTAATATAATAACGCGCTGAATCAAACTGCCTTTCCCATGAATATAATCTGGCTGCCAGCACAGAAGCATCATGATGCAGCGGGTTACGTTCGAGTAAAATCAATGCTGCTTCGAGGGCTTTTTCAGTCTCTCCGCTATGAGCTAAATTACGAGCTTTAAAATAGAGGCTGTCATCGGAAAATATAGAGCAGCGTCCCTCTTCCCGGGCAACTGAATCAGGAATAAAAAATATAACAGCAGATGTATAAAATAAAACATATACCAAAAAATCAAATATTAATTTTTTGCCAACCATCACCCTGAGCATTTTAAAGAACTGCAATTCATCGCTGTGCTCCTGGTGCAGGGTAGTTTACACCGTCTCTTCATGCTGTTTTTTTAACTGAAAGATTCTCATGTACGGTTCATTAAAATACCCCTGACCTTTAAGACCAATTGCTTGGGAAAGAAAGGTTTTGTTATATATTCATTAACACCAAGACTCATTGCCAGTTTTTTTGTTTCATCCATATTTACACGGGTAAGCATGATAATGGGAAAATTCATTTTAAGCTCATTCCTTACTAGATGTACCAGTTCAAGTCCGCTGAAATAAGGCATGTGATGGTCTGTTATCATCAAGTCTATTTCATTGTAATGTTTTCTGAGCAATTCCGAACCGGTTTTTCCATCGCTTGCTGCAATCACATCATAGCCCTTCTTTTTAAGACTGTATTCCAAAGCCTTGAGTGTAATCAAGTCGTCTTCACAAATAATGATCTTCACCTTAAATAATTTTTACCGTAAAATATTTTGTATTAACTCCATCATTATTCCGGTTGTTTAATCTGTTTCTATTAGGTTAATTTTAAAATCTTTACCAGATCATTACAGACATCTTCACTGGTTCATTCAGGATGCGCCATCCATCCATATCTTATTATATCCGGTCAGGATCACATGCTCTCCAATCCACAAAATCATTATTTTTCAGACTGGACTTTTATGTCTCTTTGTGAAATACAGTATCATAAAGGTTGTTATTGATTTGATATTATTTCGTAATAATCCGAAATAACTGTTGAAATAAAAGGATAATAATATTCCCTGAAAAATTTGCCCTTACTTCCGATCCTTTCGCTATGCATTATGAATTCGAATGACCTGGAGCCCCTCAGCATAGAGGTGAGCATTGTCATGTCATGGTGCGAGTAACTGCCTGCAAGGTAATAAAAAAGTCCGTTACCAGAATTTTTGGTGACTGCCGGAAAACGGGATGGAATATTGTGGTTACTCAGAAGCCTTTCTCCATTTAAATTAACACTTAACTCATAATATGATATAACATCGCTGGTATCAGCAGCATAGCTAATATCAAAGCGACATGGATAATGCACCACGGGAGAAACCCCATAGGAAGAAGCTTTATCATAGCTTGTAGTTACCAGGGGGACCTCAATATCAATATGTGTTTCATATTCCAGTACCAGAACTTTGCCTTCATGATTTACAAGCACTATTCCGGAATTGGAATATGGCCACTCACCCTGATTTTGTTCCTTATAATTATTAATAATCCAACCAGGCACTTCCTTATTCATAAGGTAATTAAGATTGTCATAATAGATGCCTGTCCAACCGCTCCAGTATACATCTACAAGTTTCTCGGTCTTACTTCTTATAACTCCGGTCGTCGGAGATGCAAAAAAGTTAAACTCGGCAATAACCAGTTTGTTTCTGCCAAGCATCTCTTTTATAAATATATAATCATTTTTGTTAAGTCCTCCGTACAACATTCGTGAATATACATCCTGTGAAGGATCTCCGTACCAGTCGCCCAAAGAAAGTCCGTATGTATCAACAAACCATGCCATATCATAATGAGCCGTCAGACTGTCAATATCATTGAGCCTTATACTTCTGATATTCCAGTTTTTGTTTCGGTAGGGCTTTACAGGAATAAATCCATAATAATCCTTTCGGTGATCATATTTTGTTCTGTTCTTTTTTACAAACCTCTCATAGTTAAGAAGCCAGAAAGCTGCCTTATGCTCCTCCCTGGAAACAGTACCAGCACTCTTATTCATTAACAGGATCTCCAGTGGTTTTTTGGTTTCAACATACCACAGGAAAAAACTGACAAGAGGGATACCTGTTATTAATAGTATCGCAATGAATATTTTTTTACCCTGAATAAAAAACATAACGAATTATTCGGTTATCAAAGTGGTCTGATGCATGTACCGGATTACTGTTCGGATAACCTCATAAATTAACAGGCTAAGGAGTTCTGTAATATTTCATAGCTTCCGGCAAAAAATCTTTCATCTCCCTTATCCGGGTTGCTGAACTGGGATGTGTACTCAGAAATTCGGGAGGGGCTGAACCACCGGACATCTGCTCCATACGTTCCCAGAAAGAAACTGCCTCGGAAGGGTCATATCCGGCCATTGCCATAAATATGAGGCCCAGCCGGTCCGCCTCCCTTTCATGTGCCCTTGAATACGGCAATATTACTCCAACTGTCGCCCCCAATCCATAAGCAGTAAGAAAAATATTTCGTGTCTGTTCAGGTCTTTCCTGCAAAGCAACCGAAAGGGCAATACCTCCTGTCTGAACCAGTAACTGCTGACTCATTCTTTCATTACCATGCCTGGCAACCACATGTGCTATTTCATGTCCCATAACCACAGCAACTCCTTCTTCGTTCCGGGTAATTGGCAATATCCCGCTGTAAAACACAATTTTCCCCCCGGGCATAGCCCATGCGTTGGCAACATCTTCTTCAATCAGGTTGAACTCCCAGTCAAAATCCCTTATACGTGATTCCAGCCCCTGCTCTCTGAGATAATTTTCAACTGCAGTTGCAATACGGTTACCCGCATTTTTGATCATAGCAGTCTGTTCCTGGTTTGTTGACAACTTATGGTTTTCCAGGAATTCATTGTAATTATTATGCCCCATTTCAACCAGCATTGATTCGGGCAGAAATGAAATCTGCCTCCTATCGCTTACAGGTACTGTTCTACAGGAATAAAAGGTTAACTGTAAAATTACCGCAGTGAAAATCAGCAATATTTTTCTTTTCTTCATACCAGTAAATTTTATATAATGATTCCCTGTTTCAGGTTTATTCGTTTAATCTGCTATAATTTATTCTAAAAAATAATATAATACGGAGGATTGACCGGTCAATTCAGCATCAGTTATCTTTTCTATTAATAATTGATTTATATGGCGTTTGTATAACGCAATACTAATAAACAAAAATAAACAAAATGTTTGATTATTAATCCGCATATATTAATCCCCGAATAAATAATATTTATATCCCTGCTTGATGAGATTGCCTAAATACCAGTTACTTAACATTTATCAATATGAATTCCTCATATTACTTCGTCAAACAGAATACTAAACTCCACGCATAATAAAAGCAACCTGAGACCGGGAACCGAACCGGAATATACAAAAGCCTCATATGCTAAATCACCGGACAACAAAGGAAAACCAAAGGGAAGTGACGTTGTGGCTAATCCAGGACTTCTTTTCTTTGCATATTATCATTTTTAACTAATAATATCCGGGACAAAGCCCCAAAGCATCATATGGTATTTATAATCAATCAGGTTAAATTTACTAATTATGATTGTTCGGCATGGGAAGATTTTAGAAGATCTGTAACTGTCTT
>PXAP01000335.1 GCA_003567115.1 Bacteroidota bacterium | reverse complement strand
CATAAGAGCTCCGGGATTTACCAGGCCCATATTGAGACCTGCCTTAATGGCATGGTACAGGAATACAACATGCATGGCTTCCCTTATGTGGTTGTTTCCCCGGAAGGAGAAAGAGAGATTTGATATACCTCCGCTTACGCTGGCATATGGAAGGTTTTTTTTGATCCACCCAACAGATTTTATAAAATCAACCGCATAATTGTCATGCTCCTCCATACCCGTGCATATGGTGAGTATGTTGGGATCGAAAATAATATCCTCAGGGGGGAAATTGCCTTTATTTACAAGCAGGTCGTATGCCCGTTTGCAGATTTCAATTCTCCTTTCAAAGTTATCCGCTTGTCCCTGTTCGTCAAAAGCCATTACCACAACTGCAGCCCCCATATCTTTTATGATTGCGGCCTGTTCGAGGAAAGCATTTTCACCCTCCTTCAGACTGATGGAGTTAACCATTCCCTTACCCTGCAGGCATTTCAATCCTGCAATAAGCACTGTCCATTTGGAAGAGTCAACCATAACAGGCACCTTTGCTATATCCGGTTCGGCAGCCAGAAGGTTCAGGAATATTACCATTTCTTTTTCAGCATCAAGCATGGCATCATCCATGTTCACATCTATTACCCGGGCACCATTTTCAACCTGTTCGCGCGCAATCGCAAGGGCTTCATCATAATTCTCCTCCCTTATCAGTCGTGCGAATTTCCTTGAACCCGAAACGTTGGTACGTTCGCCGATATTGATAAAATCGCCGCCCTCAGGTACCGGCAGCCCCTCCAGTCCGCTCAACCGGAGGGCAGGCTTAATAACCGGGGGAATGCGCACTTCTGCTTTCCGGGCAAGTTTGTGGAAAATTTCGATATGTTTCCGGGTAGTTCCGCAGCAACCTCCGATAATATTGACCAGCTTTTTTTGCAGGAATTTTTCAATGTGTACGGCCATCTCTTCCGGCCTCTCGTCATATTCGCCAAGCTGGTTGGGCAGTCCGGCATTGGGATAGATACTTGTGAAAAACCCGGTGCGGTGGCTCAGCTCTTCAATATGCACACTCAGCTCTTTTGCTCCCATGGCACAATTCAGTCCGATGCTAAGCAGTGGAAAATGAGACACTGAATAGAGAAAAGCCTCAACTGTTTGTCCCGAAAGTGTCCGGCCGCTTGCATCAGTAACTGTAAAAGAGAGCATTACCGGCAGTGATTTTTGCTTGTTGTAAAAAAGCCTGTTTATGGCACTCAGTGCAGCTTTGGCATTAAGTGTGTCAAAAACGGTTTCAACAAGGAGCAGGTCTGTTCCGCCGTCAAAAAGAGCTTCAGCCTGCTCATAATAGATTTTATTAAGCTGATCAAAGGTTACTGCCCTGAATCCCGGATCGTTGACATCGGGCGATAAGCTTGCGGTTTTGCCGGTAGGCCCCATCGCACCGGCAACAAAACGAGGCCTGGAAGGGTCAGACCGGTTGAACCCGGCCGTACATTCCTTTGCCAGCCTGGCAGCAGCGGTATTAATATCTCTGACCAGATGCGGCATTTTGTAATCTGCCATTGAAACGGCATTGGCATTGAAGGTGTTTGTTTCAATAATATCGGCGCCTGCTTCCAGGAACTGGTTGTGAATCTCCTTTATTATTTCCGGTCTGCTGATACTTAGAATATCGTTATTACCCTTAAGTGCAGAAGGGTGTGAAGTAAAAACGTCTGACCGGTATCCCTGTTCATCCAGGCCGTATTGCTGAATCATTGTACCCATGGCGCCGTCGAGCACCAGCACTCTTGCTTGTAAAAGTTCGTATACAGGATGAGATTTATTCATAATTTATCTTTGCAGATATTATTTGTATCTATTGGCCCGGGCAGGGCGGTTAAATGATTTACCGTATGCTTTGTGCGATTGCACGGATATGTTCCGGAGTTGTTCCGCAACAGCCTCCGATCAGGGTTGCCCCGTTATCAATACACCTGATCAATTCATCGGCAAATTCGTGCGGCCACATGTTAAATGTGGTTGTGCCGTCATCATTCAGAACCGGTTTTCCGGCATTGGGCTGAATAATTACAGGCAGGGAGGTGGATTTCTTAAATATGCTGACCAGTTTGGCCATGTTTACCGGATCCAGTTCACCGCAATTGGCACCTACTGCCGTTGCTCCGTTTTCTTCAGCCATCTTTACTGTCTCTTCAACTGTATTTCCCATCATGGTAGTACCCCCGTTACCGGCAGATGAAAATGACAGGGAGACAAAAACAGGCATGCCGGATAATTCTTTACATGCTTTAAGAGCACAGGCTGCTTCACGAAGGTCACTTACCGTTTCAATAATAAACCCGTCAACTCCTCCCTGAGCCAAAATTTCAGCCTGTTCTTTGAAAGTATTATAAAACTGGTCCTCTGTATAATCACCATAGGGCTTAAGAAACTGGCCGGTGGAGCTAATATCACCGAATACCAGTTGCTTTTCAGTTACAGCCTTTCTGGCCAGTCCGGCCCCTTTCAGGTTAACTTCATTGATATCGGTATTATGACCATGAACTTCTATGTTTATCCGGTTCATGGTTAGTGTGTTTGTTATCAGAATGTCTGAACCGGCTTTGATATACTCCTGATGGACCTCCATTACATGGCGGGGGTTTGACAGATTAGCTTTACCACCCATTTCCAGTCCGCGCTTCGCCAGCTCGGTACCCATACCCCCGTCCAGTAAAACAATCTGCTTGTTTTTGATTCTTTCCAGTATATCCATAAACACATTTATATGATGATGAATAAATTTATTGAAAACACAAAGCAAAAATAGCCTTTTTAATACTTTATCAATATTTATTTTGAATAATTATCCGAGAGCCCGGTCATGTCCAGGCGGGGCTTTGCCCTAAAGGCATGTGTGATAAAAAATTCGCGGTGCGCAGCAAAAACCGGGCTTAAAGCCATCTCTTTCAGGGGTGGATAGTCCGGTTTTAGCGAATTTTTTACAAAATCCGTAAATGTTTTTAATTCCGGTACCTTAACCCGATTCACCCTTTTGCTGCATCTAACTGGTAATACAGGAAGATGTGCATCCCTGAAAAGAACTGAAACACTTTGATGAAAAAAATTGCAGCCTGATGCTGATTCTTTGTCCGGGGAACATGAAACGAATTAAGCGGATGCTTCAGATATTCGGTTTTTTAAGGTTCAGCAGGATTGGAAATGCCCTGTGAACATCTTCTTCTGTAAAAACCAGGCTAACTTCATTGGTGGTTGAGATGATCTCACAAATATTGATGCCCGCCCAGGCAAGATTTTTTAAGATGTAGTAATACACTCCCGATATTTCGGTATTGTCTTCCGGAAGCCGGATTGTAACCGAACCCAGACCGGACTTCTGCGAGAGCTTTTTTTCATCTGCAAAAATACGTTCTATGGCCGTGTCGAGCGAGTTGCTTGCCACAATCGTTGTTTCATATACACCCTGGGAGAAAGTACAGAAAACATTCCTTTCGGTGCCGATCTCATCCATCATTTTTCTCTGGCGGGCTGTAAGGGTGGGGGAGTTTTTAAAACTGTGATCGCTCAAATCGGAACGGACAATTATATCTCCCAGTTTGCTCATAAAGGTCTTTATTCCTTTGCTTATTTTAAAATAATAGTCCGGGGTGCGGCGATTTATGGCCATAACAATAGCACCCTCCTGTACAGGTTTTTTAAGTAATTTTTCAACCTCCGGTTTTAACTTACGGGCAAGAGATGAGACATTGATAATGTTATCGGTGATAGCTTCTTCAAGAAATGGAGATTGGGATATAAGCCTGTCCACTGCCTGCGCTACATTCATCTTTTATTAATTTGTTAAAAATTCTACACAAAGTTATAAAGTTTACGTAATATTTAAAATTTAATTTATACCGGGAATACCGGTACCTGTTAAACAGATATTCCCGCATTGAGGCAGGAAGGTGTAAGGGGTTGAATTACTGAAGCATACGGGTGCCGGCAGACACTTAATCATTTGTCCGGTGTCGTTTTAAAATGTTTTAACGTCAGGCCACGGAAGGCCGGGAATGTGCCGCGGGATACAGGCCGTTTTTACAGGCTGCTAATCAGGTTATCTTAAAAGTGTCTTCCCTATAGTGTAAGCATCTCCGGCTTTTTCGCCTATTTTGCGGTATTCGCGGGCGCCGCCTATATATATCAGGGGGTTGATCGCCGCGATGTCGAAGGTGGTAT
>PXAP01000049.1 GCA_003567115.1 Bacteroidota bacterium | reverse complement strand
TTTATTGACACCCGATATTCCCGCATTGCTTACCAGAACATCAATCTTTCCGTATTTTTCCTTTACTTCAGAAAAAACCTTTTTCACCTCATCTTCATCAGAAACATCAAGATGCCAGTAATGTGCACTCCCCCCTTCCGACACAATTTCATCTGTGAGTTTTTGTCCTTCATCGTCGAGGATATCGGTAACGGCAACATGTGCACCCTCTTCTGCCATTATTCTGCAGGATGATTTTCCAATTCCGAGTGATCCTCCGGTTACTATGATTACTTTATCCTTTAATCTGTTCATATCTTTTTATTTTAAATGTTAATTATATAAAACTACTCTGTCAAAATGCAACTAACCGGTTACTATAATTATGCCATGATTTTTATATGTGATCAGAATGTTTAATATTCAATTTTATGTTTTTGTATTTTTCAATATACTTTAAGGATTCCAGGAAATTCACGTTCGGTTTGCCGGCCATAGCATTTCGCTCATCTTGCATGCACGCCGGATTTTTAATCAGACAAGCCTTGTTTAAGAAGTGTTAAAACTATTGTTGCATTTTTTCCGCAGTAAATGGGGATAGTGGTGAACTTATCCCCACAGCCGAATTAATTTACGTGGTGAACCACCAGGTATCACAAAACTAAATGATGCCGGCAATCGCTGCAAAGAAAATCGGTGAAATTGACTATCCCTGAGCCAGGAGAACAGAGCGTTTCGCCAATTTCATTCCGACCTGAAGGTCGGAAACAGATTATCTGATTCCTGATTTACCATTCATCACTGCGTTAAAACAACAGGGAGTTCCGGATGTCATTAAAGTTATAATCATTTGTCGGTACTGATTCTAAACCGGTTTTTGGCATATTATTTTCAATAAACTGATTGGAACAACAAAACATATTACTACGGCCAAAATTGAAATTTAAAGGTATATGGAATGAAGTAAATGGTAAGCTGAAACAAGGATATGCCGGTCTTACCGGTGAAAGCCCTGCCTGAAGTGAGGGTTTAAATGCCGGGCAATGTGCAGAAAAAACCATACAAAAGTCGTGATGAACTGATTAAAGGGATTAAATAGCTGGGTTAACGGAGTCAGAATTAAAAGAAGGTTTTGCAAGGTTAGCCGGAACACTTACTATTCAGACATCGGATTTAAATGGCAAAAATTAGCAGATTATGAAAAGACTGGGAATTACATTAATTATCATTGGAATTATTATTACGGTTTTCACCGGAATAACCTTTCAAAGAGAATTAGAGACAGCCGAAATCGTTGATTATGAAATAATCGGGGAAGAAAAGAATACAGTAACCTGGCCGGGATGGGTTGGTGGAGGTATAGTTATTGTTGGGGTGATAGTTTTACTTTTGGGCCGAAGAAGGTAGTTTTTAACACTAACTCGTCAGGAATATTTATCTGCAAGCGGATTTTTTGTCTGCTCATTACTTAATACAATACTAAAGATCAGCACTTTTTCAGCCTCATATCCATTGTCAGATAAATTGAGAAAGAATGCATCTGGCAAAGCCATAATAATCTAAATACTACTATTATGTTTAAAATTTTCATCCTCATGATAATGGTTCTGTTAATCACGGGCTGCCGCCGCCCGGCAGAACCTGACGAAATAAAGGATCTCATTGATACTGCAAAACCAATAGATACCATCAAACCTGCTGACAGGCTTAAATGGATTGAAACTACGGATCCTGATGAAATCCGGGAGCTGGAAGAATTTCCCGAACCAGAGGAACTTCCTGAACCGGAAGAATTGCCGGAACCTGATGAACTGCCGGAAATTGAAGATCTGCCTTAATCAATTTAATTTAAGCAGGGAGCAATCAGAGCAACTGGTAAAAGGGCTGCTTCACAGGGTAAAAGAAAACATCAAGGAAGATAATGTTGAATTCTGGGAAAGCAAACTTCCCGCCCCCTGGAGAAAACTTATTGAATATGCTTGATGATAACCTCAAGCTTACCGCAGCTTATTTCATTCACGGGTCGTGTTAATCTTCCATCATAAAAAATAAATCCACCTTCCGAAGCTGAAGAAGGTGGATTTTAAATTAAAATTCAACCAGGAAATCAGACTATTGTAATATTATTTATTACATCGCGGACTCCCGCTGTATACATTGCAATATTGTAAGCTCTCGATTTTTCGAGGTAGCTGGAGGCTGTACTGCTTAATTAAACCGGCGCTGGACAGATGAAAAAATGTGTGGTATATCTTCTCACATCAGGTGATAAAAATCCCCACCTCCTGCTTTGTTAATCTGATGAATTCCCGGGGATTTAAATCAAAAGCCAGGTTCAGGGAGTGCCGGTCTGAAAACGGGCTTGTTTCAGTGTTCGGGAACAAAAAATGTCACTGATATCCGGAGCATCCAGATTGGCTTAATTATCAAAAATACGGCTGGATATTGCCTGAAGTCTCTATCTATCCTCCTGGGTATGGTTTTTGTTTTTTTTATCTTAAAAACCCGCGTCCCGGGGCGCGGTCATGTCCTGGCGGGGCTTTGCCCGAAAGGTCTGTGTGGTTAATTGAACAATACGGGGCTTTGGTTGTTGATAAGTTTTTAATAATTAATCTGGATAATATTGAGTTTTATTGCATTTTTAGATATACTTTTGCACCTTAAAAAAATTTAGCTGTATATGAGAAATTTATACACTGTTGGTGTGGCATTGAAAATATTGCTATTTATTGTTTTTTACTTCTGGGATGTTGCCATAAGTACTTCAGGCAATAATTCCATGCATAAAAGATTGCGTTCGGAACAGATTCAACCAATTCCCAATAGAATCAAGAATGAGCTTTCCGATTTCAATGATTTTGAACATCTGGAATCAGGAATAGCTTTTTTGCTGGGTAAGTTTGACATCAAGGGAGCTTCGATTGCCGTGGCAAAGGATGGACGGCTGGCTTACGCAAAGGGCATAGGTTATGCCAACTCCGAAACCAGGGAGCAGGTAGAGCCAAAACACCTGTTCAGGATTGCAAGTGTATCCAAGCTTATTACTGCAACGACAATAATGAAAATGACTGAGCTGGATCTGCTTGATATCGACGACAAAGTTTTCGGCGAAAATGGCATACTTAATGATTCTGATTATCTGGATTATGTTGATCGCCGGGTTGAAGAGATAACTGTTCGTCACCTCCTTAACCATTCGGCAGGATGGAACAGGCGTTACGGGGAACCAATGAATCAGCACTCCATTATTGCCCGTGATTTGAACGTTGATATTACCGCAGTTAAATTCCCTGATATTCTCAGATATGCCCTGAATCAACCACTGAATTTTGATCCCGGCTCCCGGACCAGTTACTCTAACCTGGGATATGCAATCCTGGGTGAAATTATTGAGGCATTAACGGATATGACATACGAAAAATATGTTCGCGAGAAAATACTTTCACCACTGGGTATCCAGCAAATGAGAATTGGAAAAAACCTCCTGGAGGACCGCTATGAAAATGAGGTAAAGTATTATGATTTAGCAGACGATCAACGTTTTAACCCTTTGAGTAATACCAACAGGCTGGTTCCTCTGGCCTACGGAGGCAATAATATAGAAACACTCGGTGCTGCCGGGGGGTGGATTGCTTCACCTGTTGAAATATTAAAACTGGTAGTTGCTATTGATAACCCGGCAGATGGCCATAACCTTCTTTCGCCGGAAAGCATTGAACTAATGACAAACACCAGGCTTTCAGGAGGGCACACCATAGGCTGGGCCGGAACTGACGGCCGGGGTAACTGGTGGCGCACAGGATCATTAGCCGGGACATCAGCACTTGTAATGCGTCAGAATGACGGTATCAGCTGGGCTGTTTTCTTTAACTCCAGCTCATACAGGAGAAATAACCTTACAGGTGAAATAAACAAGGAGATGAAGGCGGCATTAAATAAGTTAGAGCAATGGCCGGATCATGATCTGTTTCATTATTTTGAAACGCCACCTATGCTTTATCCGGCTATTGCCCAACTGCAATAAATAGTAAAAAATTCGCTGACCAATCCCTTACGGGGAAAGCTATCTCTGTAAGAGAACAACTCAACCGGAAATCAGCTTTTAAATTCTGAACTGGATTAACCGGAGGTTACAGCCCGAACTGCTGTATTTTAATAACTGAAGCTACCGGCCAAAATGCTTTCTGAAAAATGATCGTAACCCGGGCCGGGGATCTTCGT
>PXAP01000106.1 GCA_003567115.1 Bacteroidota bacterium | reverse complement strand
ATCCTAATAAAACAGGTTAATCAAGTTAATATTCAATTAATTATGTTTAGCAGGTAATTCATGTTCAGTATTTCAAACGGATGGATCCCACATGCTTTATACATGCCTTTTTGTGTTACGAAGTAACATGTGGGATTCATAACATTAAAGTATTTATATTTATTTAAAACCCACTAAGGATATGGGCTAGTAAAAAATTCACTAAAATAGGACTATCCACCCCTGGAAGATGTGTCTTTAAGCCCTATTTTTGCTGCGCACCGCCTATTTTTTAGCGAACATGCCTTTCGGGTAAAGCCCCGCCAGGACATGACCGCGTCCTATATTTATGCCATATGGCACAAATATGGGATGCGGATTTTAAGGTCAAATAAATTACACTTGGTTACAATCTGTTTATCTCTTCAATCAGTTTTTCTTTTGTTTCACCGGTTTTTCTCTGTAACCTTCCCAGAAGCTCATCTTCTTTACCTTCAATAAAGGCAAGATCATCGTCAGTTAATTCACTGTACTTCTGTTTTAGTTTTCCTTTGACCTGGTTCCAGTTTCCTTTAATTTGTAATTTGTTCATAGCTCTGAGTTTTTTGATTTTTAAGTACCTGTTATTCTTTTGCTGTTTTTATGGTTTACCCAATAACAGTTGTAAATATCATGCCAATTTTAAGAGGGTTAAGGATATGTAACAGGCTGTATTGTGTAAATGCCACAAATTCAGGAGATAACTATTTATGATTTATTATTTGTATTATAGCAGGCAGGGTAATATCATTCTCACAAAGCGAGGAAAAAATCTACAAATTATTTTTCCGGCTCAATTAGAATATCAAAAAGATAACCGTTTCTCTACCGGAAGTCACTGCATATTTAACCATATCCGATGCCCCTTTCGATATTACGGATATATAATTGCTGTCGGCTTGCTTATTACAGAACAGGTTCCGGATATGACCGATTTCGGTGTAATGCTTATTGCTGGGGTTTTGCGGTTATTTTTTCAGATAATACCTGCTTCGTACTGTTTGTTCAGCATTTTTGAAACAAATTTATCGACAGGGAAGCTAAGATCATTTTCTCTAAACTCTCTGAGTTTTTGCCAGCGAAAAGACTGGGCACCTTCTGTTTCTGAGGGATAATCAAACGATTTTGCAGATACAGGAAACTTTATTCCTCCAGGTAATTTGATTCTGTAATAAATACTTATAAGTTGGTGGTTATCAAGAAACATTGCTTTCTGAAAAAATCCCGTGGTATAAAAGTGGCTTAATATTTCGGCGGGCTGACCAAATTCCTCCAAAGATTCTCTCCGGATACAGTCTTCCGGGCCTTCGCCGTATTTGAGTCCACCGCCTGGAAATTTGGTCATCCTTCTGTTAAATCTGAACTCATCGCTTAATAAGATCTCCTTTTTATCATTGATCAATATTCCGTACACCCTTATTGTAAATTGTTTCAGCTCACTTGGTTTATGCATCTTATAACTATTTTTGCCTGATTATAAGCCCTTTATTTTATAACGTAAATCAATTTTTTGTTATTTATTACTATCAGTGTTGCGTTATCAGAATTACAGGCGCCATATATATCAATAAAATTAATGATTTTAAAAGTTAATGTGATTTTTTGATTTCAAAATTATTGTGAATATTTTGACTTATAATCAATTCATTATAAAGGATTAATTTTATTTTTCAGATAACAACATGACATTTGATTTATTACCAGAATTATTATGGTTTAATTCCGGTCCGGGTTTCAATCAGATCTGATATACGTAAATAGTCATCAGGGTGAAACCATTGTATTTCTTTATCTTTGGCCATCCAGGTCAGTTGTCTTTTGGCATACCGGCGGCTGTTGCGTTTAATGAGTTCCACTGCTTTTTCGAGGGTGATGCTTCCTTCAATATAATCAAACAATTCTTTGTAGCCGACCGTATTCAAAGCATTCAGATGCCGGTACTCATAAAGGGTTTCGGCTTCCTTAAGAAGCCCCTGCTTCATCATTTTGTCCACCCGGTAATTGATAATTTTATACAATTCTTTCCTTTCACGGTTAAGGCCTATCTTGAAAACATTGAAAAACCTTTCTTTTTTTCGGGAGGTCAGATATGAAGAATAAGGTTTGCCTGTCATCAGACTTATTTCCACAGCCTTTAGCATTCGTTTCGGATTTTTCAGATCAACCCTCTCATAATGTACAGGATCCAGTTTTTTCAGGTGATCTCTTAACCATTTCATTCCATATAACCGGTATTCTTTTGACAGGTTTTTCCGCAGTTCAGGATCAACAGTGGGCAGATCATCAATTCCATGACATAGGGCATCTATATATAGACCGGATCCTCCGGTCATAAAAACAATTTTAGTACTTTCAAATAAAATTTTCAGCAATTCCAGAGATTCATATTCGAACATGCTTGCATTGTAATAATCATGAATTGACAGGTTGCCTATGAAATAATGTTTTGACTTTTTCATCTGATCCGGAGAGGGAACTGCTGTACCTATTTTCATCTCCCTGAACATCTGCCGGGAATCGGCTGATATTACAGATGAATTAAAGACTGATGCAAGATCGGCACAAAGCCTGGTTTTTCCGACGCCGGTGGGACCGGTAATTACAACAAGCCATGGCCGGGATGTTTTCTGTAAAGGTTGTGTAAGTTTCATCTCCTTATTTATAGCCAGGCGAAATTTTATCTTATTGATAAATATCAGATATTGTTATGACCGGGATCATCCATGATGATTTGTTTCGGTGGATTGCCCCTGCCCGAAGTACACAGCGGGTATTTTTTGTTTTTGTTTACGGGGATTATTGATGATAGTTCAATAAAAAATGACCGGTCTGAGAAAAAATCAAAAACGTACAGAAGTCGTTGCTTTTCTTTAAAAAGTAATTCACATAACTGGGTTTTATCCATAACGATCACAGGGGCATGTGTTTCTTCTGACATATCAAATAAATTGATTTCCAACCCCTTTTCCCATTTATCGTTGGCGATAAAGAATGAGGCCATCTGTTTTTTGTCATACTCCAGCTCCTCTTGTATGGCATTGTGGAGATCGAAAAAGGTCTGTTTATTGTTTATTTCAAAATCCCTGTAAAATAGTTCTTCCCCGGTCCCGACAAGTCTTAGGCATAAAACCATAAACTCTAAAGATTTAGTAAGAATTCCATTGTGTCAATATTATCTGCATAATCATCCAGACCAGGTTCCTGTGCTTTTCCAAGGGGGACCAGGTTTTTTGAAATATCTGGTTTTCCGACTATGCATTGCAGCTTTTCATTTTCTTTCATGGTAATTTCAAGGGCAGCTTCCGTGCTTTCAACCCTTTCATAATTGAGCACAGATATCGGAGAAGCAATGGATTTATCTTCTCTGATCAGCATAAATCCTGTATCGATGTGCGGTATTTTTTCAATAAGATGAATTGCTTTCTGATATTCATAGTTGTTGGCCCACTGATTATGATTGATTAAATTACTGAAGACGGAAAATGTTTCCTTCAGGGGGGTGAATTCATAATTGCAGGGCACATAAAGTTTTGACACACTTCTGCAACCAAGTCCGAAATACCTCAAAACATCTTCTGCACAATTTCGCAGGTCTTCTTTTGTTTCGAAACCATCCAGAATAGCAGCCGAGTTCCTGTTCTTTCTGATTATATTGGGATATTTTCCGAAGTAAAACTCGAAGTACCTTGCCGTGTTATTACTCCCGGTTGCTATTACCGCGTCAAAATTTTTCAGAATGCCCTCTTCAAAAATAATTCTGCCTTCAAAATCATTGTTGATATAGCACAGTATAGCTGCCATCATCTTTATCAACTGGTCATCTTTAGCCGATGGCTTAGCCATAATATTATGACCTGAAATCAGAACGCATAGCATATCATGAAAACCAACCAGGGGAATATTACCTGCCATTATCACGGCAACCGTCCTCGGCCTGTTTCCGGCAATGGGCTCTGTGTAGCAGCTTAGCCATGAAACAAGTTCTTCCGCATGAAGTGATCTCCCTGTTACGCCAAGGGAAAATCGAATATTTTCTTCAGTAAACCACGGGTTGTGTATATGAATGCTTTGTATCAATGATTCCAGCGGATGGAAGAACTGTTTGTTAAGCTCCTCCAGCCACGGCATCATTGTTTCGGTTTTGTTGCCCGGGCTGCTGAACTGTTCCAGAAATACCCCAAGTTTTTCAAATGCTTCTATTTTCTCTTTCCATCTCATATACCGAGCAGGTCCGGGTGTTTTTTATTTTAAAACAGATTATATATTGTGTAAATATTCTTCCCATGGAAAGAACTGCAGAAAGCTTGTTCCGATTATCAATCCAATAATAGTCAGTAACAGATAAAGGCCTGAAATTATTGTGCCTATCAGGGCACAGATATACCCTGCATTAAGGTTTTTGTAGGAAGAATCGGAATAACGGCCTGGATCTTCCTTGTAAAGTTTTTTGGATTTTATTCCCAGAATCAGTCCGATAATGCCAAGGATCAATCCAACTCCCCAGCAACACCAGAAAAGAATTGAAAGAATACCCATTACCAGTACAACAGTTGCATTAGGTACTGTTTCTTTGACAACAACATCCTTGTTGCTTTGGTTTTCTTCAACCGGTTTGTTTGGTTCAGTCATAGCTAAAATATTTAGGGGGTTAATAATTTATAAATATAATTTAAAACCATGATAATGGCATTTATAATGAATAAAAATTTCAGCCAAAAGGCTCCGTTTTTGACTTTAAATATAAGATGGATGATAAGAACTCCAAAAAGCAGGATACCCGGAAGCAATGCCGGGTATAGTATTATTGAATCTAAAACATTGCCTTTGAGCAACTCTATAAATGAGCGCTGCATGCCGCATCCCGGACATTCGGTGCCAAGGAAGGTTAAATAGAAGCATGGCTGTGAGACCGATTCCAGCCAGTTTATGAATTTTTCAAGCAAAGCCTTAATCTTTAACCTAAAAGTATATAAATATCAGATAAAAAAAAACACACAAAGAATTTTTTTGCATATTTCAATTTACCCATCTCCAGGTTATTCAGAGTAGCCTTATGTTTATTACAGGTGTTAATGGAGGAATGGTTCAGGGGGTATCCTCATTTTTAAGCACGAAGTTTATGGGGAAGGTAAAGGCAACATTTACCGGCTGTCCTCTCTGTTTTCCCGGAGTCCATTCGGGTGAATTCATTACAACCCTCAAAGCTTCCCGGTCGAGCGAAGGATCAACTCCCCTGGCAATATTGGCATCGGCCACACTGCCGTCAGCCTTAACTGTAAACTGTACAAAGACCCTCCCTTCTATGCCATTATTTGCTGCAATTTCCGGGTAGCGAAGGTTCTCTGCTATGTATTGACGGAAGGCAATCTGTCCGCCTCCCCTGAAGTCAGGCATATCTTCAACAATGAAAAACACTTCGTCATTTTTGGCCTCCTCCGTACCTGAAGGTTGGATTATTTCCGCAAGATTCCCGGTTACAGGCTCATCGTTACTGTCATTTTCTCCGGCCTGTTGGGGTACCGGGTCATCCGCAGTTCTCATGATGGCATGTTCATCGCTTAACACTGATATTTCCTCTGTGTTTTTGGTGCACATGAATGCCAAAAATACCAGTGGAGGCAACAGTAAAATGAACTTAATCCTGTTCCATCCTGCAGGTTTGATTGTTGTCATCATTCTGACCCTGTTTATTGTTAAGGATTTATTAAAGTTGCAGGTGGGTGACATAAATTCCGTTCCCAGTTGCAGATTCAGAAGCATAGACCGGTAAAAAGAGATATCAGTGCCTTTTTTTATAACACCCTCATCTGCAAGGTATTCGTGAATTTCAAGTATTGACCTCCTGTAAAGCCATACCACCGGATTGAACCATTGTATGATGGTAAGCAGTTCCAGGAGCAGAAGGTCAAAGGTGTGATACTGATTGATATGGACCAGCTCATGTTCGATTATTTTCTGTTTTTCCTGTTCACCGTAAAGGGCTTCATTGATAAAAATGTAATTTAGGAATGAAAACGGCGCCTGATTCGAATTAAGGCTGACTATCCGGGCATTATTGTACTTTTTTGGTTTTTTCCCTGCAGTCAGCATAGATAAACGAAGCAGCCGTATTGCCAGTCTGATGGCAAACATAGCAGCAAATATTAAATAGGTGATAATTAACACCTTACTGATTGCCAATCCGGAACCTGCAGCTTGAGGGCTTTCAACATGGTTTTGTCCGGTTACCGTAACTTCCGGTATAATATGAGAATAGGTTGCAATGGTAACAGGGGGAGAAAAGCTTATATGCGGGAGTAACAGGGAAAATATGATTGCAGTTAGCAGATATACCCTGTTGGCATGGAAAAATGCCACTTTTTTAAGAAAAAAAGTATAAGCAAGGTAAAACAGGCCGAGGCTTATTGCAGGTTCAATGATCCATTTCAACATGATTCCTTTTTTATTTGTTATTTTAAAAGTAACTCATCGTTGGATCTGATCAACTCATATTTATTCCCGCTTGTTCCGGAAATTAATTATCGGGCGGAGCTTGCGGGGTATTTATTTTTTGTTCTGCTTTTGATATTCTATCTCCTTTTTAATCATTTTTTGCATTTCTTCCATTTCTGAAATTGAGAGATTTTCTTCTCTGGCGAAAAATGATACCATTTGTTTGTACGAGTTGCTGAAATAGTTGTCTACAAAATTGCGGAGGAACTTTTTAGTATATTCGGGTTTATCAATGAGAGGGAAATATTCATGTGTTTTGCCGTAGGCTTTGTAACCTACAAATCCCTTTTTCTCCAGTATCCTTACTATTGTTGAGACGGTGTTATAGGCAGGTTTGGGATCAGGCAGATGTGCTAATATATCTTTTACAAATGCCTTTTCAAGTTTCCATAATATCTGCATAATCTGCTCTTCTGCCCTGGTGAGTTGCTTCATTTTAGCTAAGTTTATTAAATTTATATTACAAAAATACAACTATTATTTTAGTTTTTCAACTTTCCGGAAAATTTCATTGTTTTTTTTTATAAGTTGTAAGAATAACCTTCAAGGAGTTTCACTTTCAGTCATTTTAAACGTTATGGGATAAGTAAAAACAACACTTACCGGTTTCCCGTTTTGCCGGCCGGGAGTCCATTTTGGTGAAGCCATTGTCACCCTGAGGGCTTCCTGGTCCAGCAAAGGGTCAATACCCCGTACAATTTTGACATCGTCTACATTGCCCTCAGCTGTAACAACGAACTGAACAAAAACCCGTCCTTCGATATTTTTCTTTATTGCATTTTCCGGATAATTCAGGTTTTCTGTAATATAGTCGCGGAATGCAATTTGTCCGCCTCCCTGGAAATCAGGCATATCTTCAACCACAAAGTAGATGTCCGATTCTTCTGTTGAATGAGCTTCCCGGAATGATCCATCCGGCAGCCTTGTTGCACGGGTTGGTATTTGGATTTCCTGCTGACCGCTTATTGAATCTTCATATACAGTCTTGGTACACATCACTGTAAGGAGTATCAGTGAGGGGAAAAGTAAAAGGAGTCTGACTCTTTTACATTCCGAATTGTTGATTATTTTCGTCATTTTTGTTTTGTTTTTAGGTTCATGATTTGTCGGAATTGCCGGGTTTTTGAAAAAACAAGTAATATTAAAGCTGATATCTGGTTATTGTATAGGACCTATTGATTATACAAATATAAAACTAATAAAATAGTTTAACAACTATTTAGCTAGTTTTTGTTAAGATTTATTAAAAAAGCCAGATCAAGCTTATCCGAATAAAATGTTTATTGAATAAATTAATTATTTTTATTGTTGTCGGGACGAAGAGCTTTTATTAATTTTATCCGGTCATTTAAGATTATGGGAAACATTATAAGGTTTGGTCTTTTGTTCTGGGAAAATTTACGTATATCTTTCCAGGCAATAATTACGAGTAAACTCAGAACCATAATTACGATATTCATTATAGCTTTTGGTATAATGGCTCTGGTGGGGATACTTACTGCCATTGATGCGGTCAAGTCCTCCATAACCACCTCTTTTATGAGTATGGGAGCCAATACGTTTTTAATAGAAGGCCGTAATGTAACACGCGTTTCGTCAGACAGGCAGCCTGTAAGGAACTATGCTTACATTAATTTCAGGCAAGCCTCTGAATTTAAGGACAATTTTGAGTTTCCTGCCAATGTATCCTTATTTATTAATGCTTCTGGAAATGCTGCTATCAGTCATGGATCCCAAAAGAGCAATCCTAATGTTTCTGTTATTGGTGCAGATGAAGAATATTTATTGACTGCGGGTTATGAAATTGAGAGGGGGAGGAATTTCACCACAAATGATATTGAGATGAACCGCCATCTGGCCATAGTTGGCCGGGAAGTTGTCCGTAACATATTTGATCCCGGTGAAGATCCTCTTGACAAAATTATTACTGTAGGGAGCGGGAAGTACCGGGTCATTGGTGTATTGAAGGAAAAGGGAACAAGTTTCGGAGGTGGAGGAGATAATATATGTATACTGCCTTTAACTAATGTCAGGCAGTACTTTTCCAGCCCCAGGATGAATTTCAGAATAAATATAATGCCCTCAGCTCCTCAAATTCTTGATATAGCAGCCAGTGAGGCAGAAGGTGTTTTCAGGCAGGTCAGAGGACTCCGGCCAGGTGATGATTCGGATTTTCGTATTACAAAGAGTGATAATCTTGCTAACATGGTAATTGAGAATCTTCGTTATGTTACAATAGCTGCAACACTAATTGGTTTAATTACTCTTTTTGGTGCTGCAGTAGGATTGATGAACATAATGCTTGTTTCAGTAACGGAAAGAACCAGGGAAATAGGCATAAGAAAGGCTATGGGTGCCAAAAGGATCTATATAAAACACCAGTTTTTATTTGAAGCTGTAATAATAGGTCAGCTAGGCGGATTGGCGGGAATAATTCTGGGCATATTGATTGGAAACATGGTTTCTCTTGTTACCGGTTCACCTTTTGTTATGCCCTGGGTATGGATTATTTCCGGGTTTTTACTCTGTTTTCTTGTAGGACTTGCTTCCGGTTATTTTCCTGCAGTTAAAGCTTCCAGGCTCGACCCCATTGTTGCTCTCAGATATGAATAAATTTAAAATCATATCCTTTAAATATGGAACCACTTAGAATAGAAAAAGAACATAAAACCCCTTTTATTGAGCTTGATCCGGCAAAAGGGATGTTAACAATGGAAGGCCGCTCAATTCCCGAGGATCCTGAGAACTTCTATAACGTTGTTTATTCGTCGATGCTTGAATACTATAAATCGCCACAAAAGCTTACCACTTTTCATTTTGAGTTTGAATATATAAATTCAGGTTCTTCCAAGTTCATTCTGAGATTCTTTCACCTAATTAAAAATCAGTATGATAAAGGGCATAATTGCCTTGTTAACTGGTATTATGAGGAGGATGATGAAAATATTCTGGATCTGGGAAAACATTACGAAAAAACCTTCAAGCTACCTTTTAAATTTGTTGAGGTTTATGGGTAGACATTATAATTTATATTTTTACAATTTGAGGATCCGGATAAAAAAAGAGGCTGTCTCAAAACCGGGACGGCCTCTTTTCCAATAAACAGTAATTTGTTTTGTTATTTAACCGAGTCCATATAAAGTGCAAGATCAACCAGTTTGCTGGCATATCCATATTCATTGTCATACCAGGCAATTACCTTGATAAAATTATCATTTAGGGGAATCCCGGCGTTGGCATCAAAGATTGAAGTCCTTTCATCACCGTTAAAATCGGTTGAAACAACAGGCTCTTCGGTATATCCCAGAATTCCTTCGAGTTCTCCTTCGGATGCCTTTTTCATGGCTTCCTTGATTTTGTCATATGAGGCTGGCTTTTCCAGGCGGCAGGTAAGATCAACAACTGATACATTGGGTGTTGGAATACGGAATGCCATTCCGGTTAGCTTGCCCTGGAGGGCAGGAATAACCTTTGTCACTGCTTTGGCAGCACCTGTAGATGAAGGTATTATGTTTTGAGATGCTCCACGGCCGCCTCTCCAGTCTTTTGCGGAAAGACCATCCACAGTCTGCTGGGTAGCTGTAACAGCATGAACTGTGGTCATAAGCCCTTCAACGATACCAAAATTATCATTCAGCACTTTGGCAACAGGAGCCAGGCAGTTTGTGGTGCATGAAGCCATGGATACGATGTCAAGTTCATCAGTGTATTTGTCCTGGTTAACTCCGGGTACAAACATTGGAGTATCATCTTTTGAAGGAGCTGAGAATATGACTTTTCTGGCACCACCTTTAATATGCTTCTGTCCGGCTTCCTTAGTCAGGAAAATTCCGGTACATTCAAGAATGTATTCTGCACCTACATCACCCCATTTCAGGTCTGCCGGATCTTTTTCAGTAGTGACCCTGATCTCGTTACCGTTTACCACAAGCTTATCGCCCTTAACCTCAACAGTACCTTTAAACCTGCCATGTGTTGAATCATATTTAAGCATATATGCCATGTAATCGGCACCTATCAGGTCATTTACCCCCACGACTTCAACATCATTTCTGCCTACAGCCGAACGAAATGCCAGACGGCCGATTCTTCCAAATCCATTGATTCCAATTTTAATTTTTCCCATAATATATTACATTTAGTTTAAAATATTTAAAGTTTGGTAAAACCGCAGACAAAATTAAAAAAAAACAGCTAATAGCCAAAAAACTTCATGACTCTTTTTACAATCTGATACGGGACGTTTAATGATATGCGTTATTGCCCGGCCAGACTGACTTTTGCCGGCAGTGTGCAGTATAATTGCAGGGATTTTTGTTACAAGCCGTCCGGACGGTCAGGCAGGCCGTTATTTTATAACCGGTCTTTCGTATTTAAAGCAAATAAGAGGCACAGAAATTTGAAGATACACAGAAATTTGCTTTAAATTCTGTGCACACTGGTAATTAGATTTTGCAGGTTATCCGTTCTCAGCTTCTGTCATCTGTTTGATCGGCATCGTGGTATGCTTGAGTAGGGTGAGAAGGGTAAGCCGGGCATCTTTGTACCGAACAGGAACTCATTACACTTGCTGTAAAAAGAACAAATGCAATTATGTAAAAGACTTTTTTCATTTTTAATTCAATTAGTTAAAATTATCCTGCATTGATATTCATTCGAATAAGATGTAACAGTCAATTCCAGGTATTTACAAAAACATTGTTGTCAGTTGTATAACTTATGTCCAGCAGGTTGTTTCACAATAGGTTGCAATTTCTTATTTAAGATATTCAATGTTTCAGTTCCGATGGATCATCCTTTTTATCATCTCTTTTGCGAGACTAGGTATCATAAGATTTTCACTCATAAATATACAAGATTTATTTAAAAAATAAAAAACAGGTTAAAGAGATAGAAATTTTTCAAGGTAATGAAGTCTTCAAAATTTTTGTTTATTGATTTTATTAGTCGATATTCCCGAATAATGGGCAATAAAAATATTCCAACCGGAAAACAAAACCCGTAAAACAGTTTCCAGCATCGGGCAATACAGCCTCATAAAGAATAACTTTAATATGAAGTTACATAATAGTTAAGAGGCAAAAAGAGAATAAGCCGGATTTTTTTTGTATTTTTCCGGATTTAAAAAATATTTATTGGTTAAGCTGAGACGGCAACCGGTATTTCTCCTGCGGATGGTTAATTCAGGGAGTTGAAATCACCGTTTTGCCGGACAAATTTTCAGATAATTGAGTCCGGTATAAAAAGGTCATTTGTCATGAATACCACGAATGGTGATTTTTTAAAAGTCACGATATCAGCGCATTATAATTTGACTATATTTAATTATTTCACCATTTATTGCATTTTAAACTGAGCTCATAATTAATTATTACTAACCTAATTTATAGCGAATGGACCGTTTCTTTTATTTTTTTATTGCAATTTTTTTTCTTTGTCACGCAGGGGGGGCAGGACAGACATCTCCCGTTACCGGACTAAGGGATAACACCCCTTCTGTCTATGCCCTTACTAATGCCAAAATAGTTGTATCTCCCGGAAATACTATAGAAAAAGGGACATTGGTAATCCGTGACGGAATTATTGAATCTGCGGGCACAAGTGTACAGATACCCGGTGATGCATGGGTGGCAGATATGGAAGGGAAGACAATTTATCCCGGATTTATTGATCTTTGGGCTGAGACCGGTTTTCCTGATCCGGATGAAGGTGGAAGAGATCTTCTGGAGTCGATGAATATCCCTCCTGAATATGCTGAGCTTGTTGCACAGTTTATAAGGCCCGGTTCAGATCAGCTTTCTTCTGCTGGAGCTTTGCACTGGAACCCCCAGATCCGGTCATGGTATGATGCAGCCTCTGCTTACAGGCATGATGATGAAAAAGCAGAAAAATTACGTTCACAGGGATTCGTAATTGTAAATGTTGTACCACCGGCCGGTATTTTCCGGGGCAGGACCGCCGTGGTCAGCCTTGGGGAAAATGACAACAACAGGCTGATCACAAAATCAAATGTATCACAGGCAATGAGTTTTGAAACCTCCAGGGGCCTCGGAGGGCGGTATCCGACCTCACTGATGGGAGTTATTTCTCTGATAAGACAAACCTGGTACGACACAAACTGGTACCGGAGGGCTCATACGGCCTACCTGGATGATCCCCGGGGACTGGAGAGGCCTGAATTGAATCTGGCTCTTGAGTCTCTGCTTGATGCTGCCTTAAGAGATAAACCCGTGCTATTTGATGTTGCTGATGAAATTGCTTTTATGAAGGCAGTGGATATTGCCTCTGAGTTTGATTTGAACCTGTGGATAAGGGGTAGCGGATACGAGTACCGCCGGCTGGATGTGATAAAAGATGCCGGGGTTCCTCTTGTTCTTCCACTGAATTTTCCGCAGGTACCGGACATCGAAAGTCCCGAAGATGCGATGAATGTTTCACTTGAATCATTGAGGCACTGGGATTTTGCTCCTGAAAATCCGGGCAGGCTAAATTCTGCGGGTATAAGGATTGCCCTGACAGCATCGGGATTAAGCAATAATGAATCATTTCTGGATCAGCTTCGGCTTGCTGTGGACCGGGGACTCGAGGAGGACGCCGCCCTGGCTGCTCTCACACAGACTCCGGCTGAAATGCTTGGAATTATTTCACAATATGGTTCGCTTGAAAAAGGAAAGGTTGCCAGTTTCATTGTTGCTGATGGCTCTGTTTTTAAATCATCAACAAAAATAGAAGAGGTGTGGGTTGATGGAGCCCCTTTTGAAGTAGAAAAGCCCCCGGATCCTGATGTACGCGGGAAATGGGAGATCAAATCTGCCGATCTGGGAGATCTCACACTTGATATCGGGGGTACTGAATCAAGATTGAGCGGTTCAATTAAAAAGAATGAGAAAGATGTAAATCTTCTTTCTGTTAAATTTGATAAACACAGGTTAAGTTTCGGGTTTCCCGGTGATTCAGTCGGGATGGAAGGTATTGTACGGTTATCTGCTTCGGTTTCTGAAACTGAGTTGTATGGTATAGGTGAGCTGGCCGACGGAACTTTTATTAACTGGAAAGCTGTACGCCGGACTCTCCACGAAAATTCGGATGATGATAATTCCGGGAAAAACTCAGAGATGTCTGAAGGCAGGATACTTTATCCCTCAATGGAGTATGGATTTGAAGCTAAACCCAAAATGCCTGATCATTTGCATGTTAAAAATGCTACAATATGGACACAGGGGCCACAGGGCAGGATTGAGAATGCAGATATGCTTGTCAGTAACGGACGGGTTGTACAGGTTGGTTCCGGTATTTCTACTCCCCGGGGAGCTGTTGTTGTTGATGCCACCGGCAAACATGTTACTCCGGGACTTGTGGATCCGCATCTTCACACCAGTATAAGGGGGGGAGTGAATGAGACCGGGAATAATATGACACCCGAGACAAGAATTGAAGATGTAATTGACCCCGACAATATCTGGATTTACCGGCTTCTTGCAGGCGGAATGACAACCGCCAATCTTCTGCATGGCTCGGCCAATCCCGTCGGCGGCCAGGATGCGGTTATAAAGATGCGGTGGGGCAGTCTGGCCGGAGATATGCTTATTCAGGGTGCCAAACCCGGATTGAAGCTTGCCCTGGGAGAAAATGTGGTTCGTAACAGTAATGAGTATCCCAACACAAGAATGGGTGCGGAGCAGATCATAAGGGATGCTTTCCAGGCAGCAAAGGATTATATGGAAGAGTGGAATCAGTGGGAGCAGCGCAAAACCGGTATTCCTCCCAGGAAGGATCTTCAGCTGGAGGCCATGGCAGAAGTGTTAAGGGGAGAAAGGATCATCCATGCCCATGCTTATCGCCAGGATGAGATGCAGATGCTGATGCGGCTGGGAGAGGAGATGGGTTTTAATATCGCTTCATTTGAACATACTGTTGAGGGGTATAAAATTGCCGATATACTTAGCGACCATGAGGCAGCAGCAGTTATATGGACAGACTGGAGCTCATTCAAGGTTGAATCGGACGACGGAATTATATACAATGCCAGAATATTACTGGAACAAGGTGTGCTTACCGCACTCCATTCTGACAATACCCAGCTGTCAACCCGGATGAACTGGGAGGCAGGCAAGATCCTGGCAACAGGAATTGATGAGATAACTGCAATGGATCTTATTACTATTAACCCTGCCAGGATACTTGGTGCTGATGAACTTGTAGGCTCGCTGGAACCGGGCAAGCATGCCGATTTTGTTATCTGGAGCGGGCACCCGTTGTCGGGATTTACCCATGCTGAACAGACCTGGGTTGACGGCAGGAAATACTTTGACAGAAAGGAGGATCTTGTCAGAAGAAAAGAGGTGCGCAAAGAGCGTGCCGCCCTGATACAAAAGGCTGCTGCGAAATCAGCAGAAGCCGGTCAGGGCTCTTCCCGGCAGTCCACGAAATCTGCTGTCAGCACCACCCGGACATTTGAAAAATAAATTTTAAAATCTGCAGATATGAAGATAATAAATGATATAATGAAAGCTTTGATTTACCTGATAACCATAGCCTGCATAGGTGAACTGCAGGCGCAGTTACCTGCAGCCCTGCAGAGCGGCCCTGTTGCATTGAAAGGCGGTACAATAGTTACCGTATCGGGCGGGGAAATTCCCGGGGGAACAGTTGTTTTTGATAACGGGATAATTACCGCTGTGGGTATTGATGCTGATATTCCTGACCAGGCGGAGGTAATTGATATAACCGGAAAATATGTTTATCCGGCCATGATACATGCCCGCAGTTCTCTTGGTTTGTCGGAGATTGGACGTGTAACTGAAACCGTCGACCTGAATGAACACGGTACCATTAATCCCAATGTCCGGGCCCAGGTTGCATACCATGCTGAAAGTGACCATATAGCTCCGGCAAGAACTCATGGTATTGCTTTGACTGTTGCCACACCAGCGGGCGGGATTATTTCGGGGTTATCGGCAGCCATGCTGACCGATGGATGGGACTGGGAAGAAATGACATTTGAGGCATCAACCGCTCTTATTATCAACTGGCCGGATATGAGAAATGCCACGGCCCGGGATAATGCTCTTGAGCAGTTATCCGAAGCATTTCTTGAGGCAAGAAGATATAAAAAAGCAAAAGAAGCAGCCGGTGGAGATGCGGTACCACATCATAAAATCGATGTAAGGTGGGAGGCAATGATACCGGTGCTCAAAAAAGAAGTGCCTGTACATATCAATGCCAATGAATTGAGGCAGATACAATCGGCAATCAACTGGGCGGAGAAGGAAAATATCAGAATGGTGCTTGTTGGCGGCAGGGATGCGGGATATGTTTTGCCGCAGCTGAAGGATAAAAATATTCCGGTTATAGTAACACCAGTAATAGGCGGGCCTGCCAGGCAGTGGGAAGAATATGACCGAAGCTATAGTCTGCCCGGAATGCTGTACGATGCGGGAATTGAATATTGTATTGCAGGTGACTTTGCTGCACCCTATACCATCAGGCTGCCAAACCATCCGGCTTCTGCCGTGGCTTTCGGACTTCCGGAGGAAGAGGCGGTCAGATCCGTAACTCTTTATCCGGCAAGAATACTGGGAATTGAGGACAGGATGGGTTCGGTGGAGGTGGGAAAGGATGCCTCGCTGATTGTATCTGAAGGGAATATTATTGAGCTGTCAAACAGGGTCGAACAGGTATTTATCAGGGGTCGCCAGATTCATATGGATGATAAGCACCGGCGTTTATTCGAAAGATACCGCGAAAGGTACAGCCGGATGGAGAAGTAAATATTTTACCATCCATTTTTAAATCGAATTTTTTAATTTTTCAGTGTTTGCTACCGGCAATTACTTGCATCCCCGAATGAACTGAACGGAGAGACCGGCAAATACCTTGTGAGGAAAAAAGTCAAAAAACCCTCCCGGGCAGCTTCTGATGATGAAGCTGCCAAAAGGCTCCGGGAACTCAGCAGAGATTATACGGGAGTATAAAAAATATTTTGATGCAACTGAGAGGCGATCAGAAACTTTACAGGATACTTGATGAGCTGGGTATATCATTTGATTATCACGAACACCCGGCAGTACCTACCGTTGAGGAGGCTTCCAGATACTGGAAGGATATGGAAGCTGCCCACTGCAAAAATCTTTTTTTTCGCAATCACAAGGGCAACAGGCACTACCTGGTAATTTTCGAGTACTCCATGTCATTGAATGTTAAAGATCTGGAGCAGAGGCTCAGACAGGGGAAGCTCTCCTTTGCATCACCGAAAAGGATGATGAAGTACCTGGGGGTGGAGCCGGGGTCGGTTTCGCCGTTCGGACTGATAAATGACCGGGATAATCATATACATGTTTTTATTGACCGGAACCTTCAAAAATCAGATAAGATAAGCTTCCATCCCAATATTAATACTGCTTCCCTGATAATTTCCTATGCCGACTTTGAGAGGTTTCTGCATTACACCGGCAACACTTTCGAATATGTTAGGCTGTATGACTGAACAGGGTTGTTTCTGTCAAAGGGTAAAAAGTCCGTTTTTTTTGAAGGGATATACCGGGTTTTCCCCGAAAGGGATATGACTGGTTTCCACGAAAGTGATATTTAAATTTTTTATAAAAGCTTAATAACCCGAATCTACCCGGAATCAGCTTACAGAGGTGGGCAGGCTATATGTATTCGATTATAACTTCCTTCAGGAATTTTTCCTCGAGCTTGCGCGCGATGCGCTTAAGGACCGTCCGCCTGATCTCCAGTTCTACCGGCAGGCTGGGGTCCTGATGCGCAACATTGATCTTTGTCCCGATAATTATCCTTATCTCATCACTTTCAAGCAGAAGCCTGACAATCTGGTCAGCCGGTCCTTTGCCCGGCACGTAATTCTGAGTGTATTCATTGAGTAT
>PXAP01000234.1 GCA_003567115.1 Bacteroidota bacterium | reverse complement strand
GGATGATAAGTGAAAGGAACAGGATAGCCGACCAGTTCAGGTCCGAGGGTGAAGGTGAAGCCAGAAGGATTGAAGGTGCAAAGGAGAGAGATCTTGCCCAGATTCAATCAGAGGCCTTCAGGGAAGCAGAAACCATCAGGGGAAGAGCAGATGCCAGCGCTACATCAATATATGCAAATGCCTACAACACTAACAATACAAGCAGGGATCTGTATTCATTTCTGCGTTCAATGGAAACACTTGAAAAATCATTTGACGGCAGGACCAGTATTATTTTATCAACGGACAGTGATTTATTGAAATATATGAAAAGCATGGATTAGTGATCTGAACTTTTTACCGGACATAACCTGCCCCAACACCTGTTCAGAAGCCGGTCATTGTAAAGTGACCGGCTTTTAAATTTTAATCCGGCAATAATTAACTTTATACCGGATATTTACAATTCAAAAAGTAAAAAGAGGGAGCCGGTTTTTTAACCGTCCTAACCTGGCATAGCCAGAACCAAAGAGGCTCGAATAATAGTTTTGCCAATAAAAGCAAGAACATTATAGCTAAGAAGCCACTAATGAATGTTTGAAAAATACTTCATAAACTGAGACCTTTCATAAACGGAAGGATCGGGAATATTTTTATAACTCATTTTCCCCCTGAATTCATCTATAGTACTGAAACCCTTATTATTCATCCACTGCTCCAGTCCATCGACAAGATTTGAAACCTCCTTTATACCATTCCTGTATAACAGCGAACAAACCTGGACGGTTTTAGCCCCGGCAAGTATTTGCTTTATCACTCCATCATAGGAATGAACCCCGGTGGAGGCAGAAATGTCTATCTGCCTGACCTTATCGGATACAAGAGCAACCCACCGGAGCACATGGCGGATATCGGAAGATTTACTGAAGACATCGGCAGCGGTGAGCTTCATATTCTCAATATCAATATCAGGTTCATAAAAACGGTTGAACATAACCACCCCTTTTACACCCAGTGCATAAAGACGATCAACAACTCCAAGGATATTGGTAAAATTATTACCCAGCTTTATGGAAACAGGTATATTGACAATATCTGCAACCTGCCTGGCAAGCTCAAAATAAATATTCTCAAAATCTGTTGAAGGGCTGAATTTGTCGGTCGGAATAAAATAGACATTAAGCTCCAGTGCATCGGCTCCGGATTCTTCTATACGTCTTGAAAAGCCCACCCATTCACTTGCCGATACACAGTTAATGCTGGCTATTACCGGTATGGATACTGTATTTTTGGCATCTTCGATCAGTTTAAGATAGTTTTCAACCGAATGACTTTTGGTGTAGTTTTTTATATAATCCTCTGCCTCGGGATAGTCATGATCCATGATCAGACTCCCGGCTTCATAGTTTATCTGTTCCTCAAACAGAGATTTCAAAACTACAGCTCCGGCACCTGCCTTCTCCAGGGAACGTATCTTATCCACAGTGCTGGTAAGACCCGAACTGCCTGCAATAACCGGGTTTTTCAATTTAATTCCAAGGTAATTTACTTCAAGATCAGGCATGATAAAAAAGTTTTGGTTGCCAAAATATAATCAATATTTTTCCTTTCATCCAGGTTGTAACCATCCACATAGAGCAAAATTTTCACACCGGTCTTTCTCCGAATATCCTGCTTCCTATTCTTACGATAGTGCTTCCCTCCTCCACAGCAATCCGGTAATCTCCTGACATTCCCATCGACAATTCAGTGAATTCTCCTGACTTGCTGAAAAAGGATTCCTTTACCTGATGAAAAAGCCGGGCCAGCCCCCTGAACTCCGACCTGATCAGATCATCATTACCGGTAAAGGTGGCCATCCCCATTAACCCCCTGATAGATAAACCAGTAAGATTTTCAGAAGAAAGTGAGTTCAACAGACTTATTATCTCCTCCTCAGAAAAGCCGTATTTACTCTCTTCCTTTGCAATATGTACCTGGAGCAGGCAGTCAATTATCCGCTCATTCTTATTTGCTTCCTTATTGATGGTTTTAATAAGCCTGGCCGAATCTACCGAATGTATGAGAGACACAAAAGGAGCAATATATTTCACCTTATTGGTTTGAAGGTGACCCACCATATGCCACTCGATATCATCCGGCAAAGCCTCTTTTTTCTCCACCAGCTCCTGCACCTTATTCTCTCCCATAATTTTATGCCCGGCCGAATAGAGCTGCATAACCTCTTCGGGTGCCCTCATTTTGGAAACAGCAACCACCTTCACCCCTGGTGGCAGTTCTTTGCAGAGTTTCATTATATTTTCAGCAATCCCCATTATAACATTAAGGTCTGTCAAGCAAATGAATTACCAGTCCGCTTCTGGGTTTAGGGTCAAACCAGGTAGTTTTCGGTGGCATTATATTACCGGTATCGGCTATATCCATCAACTGTTTCATTGTAACGGGATACATTGCAAATGCCGCCTGCATTTCGCCGCTGTCAACCCTTTTTTTCAGCTCACCCAGTCCCCTGACGCCTCCAACAAAATCAATACGTTTGTCGGTTCTCAAATCCTTAATGTCCAATATCTTATCCAGCACAAATTCTGATAGCAAAGCAACATCCAGACAATCAATGGGGTCATCATCATTGCAGATTTCCTCCCTTGCAGTAAGTGAATACCAGTTACCGCCAAGGTAAAGGGAAAAATTGTGAGGACGATCCGGCTTATACATTTCTTTCCCCTTCTCTTCAACAATAAATACCTCCCGCAACTTCTCCAGAAAATCCTTCTCATCCAGGCCATTCAGATCCTTTACCACCCTGTTGTAATCGATAATGCTGAGTTGACTGTCAGGAAAATGGATAGCCATAAAATAGTTATATTCCTCATTACCGGTATGATCAGGATTGGCATTTCTTTTATTTTTCGCCACCCGTACCGCGGCAGCCGAACGATGATGCCCGTCAGCAACATAGGTGTTGGGTACCTTTTTAAACAGGTTAACAATTCTTTCAATCAGATTCATGTCGTCAATTACCCACAATTGATGACCTACTCCGTCATCGGCTGTAAAATCATAAACCGGAGTATTTTTATTCGTGTACGAAGCAACGATTTCGTCTATCAGGGGCACTGCCCGGTATGTAAAATAAACCGGCTCCAGATTGGCATTTGTAGTCTCTATGTGCATTGTCCTGTCGTCCTCTTTATCTTTCCGGGTAAGTTCATGCTCCCTTATAACCTGGTTATCAAAATCTTCGACGCAGGCGCCGCCCAGAACTCCATACTGCCGTTTTCCATTTCTGATTAATGCATAAATGTACAGGCACTCTTTATTATCCGGTACAAGCCAGCCATTACTGCAGAATTTTTCAAAATTCCTTTTTGCAGTATCATAGACTATCTGGTCATATTCACCCGTTTCCGGGGGACAATCAATTTCAGGTTTTACAATATGGAGTAAAGAGTATGGATTGCCCTTTGCTTCTACACGTGCTTCATCTGAATCGATCACATCATAGGGCTTTGAAGCTACATCCTTTGCTATTTCAACAGGAGGACGCAATCCTGTGAATGGTTTTAATATGGCCATTATTGGTATTGATTTAATAAATAATCCAAAAAAAAGCGACAAAGTTATAATTTTCTCTGCCAGGCAATAATGCTATTCATTTACCTGAAAGGTATTGTCACCATTTTCGAAAAATCCGACTATCTGCCTGGCAGCAGCAATCCCGGCATTAATGTTTGCTTCCGATGTCTGTGCTCCCATTTTTTTGGGGGTAAAGAAAAAGCGGCCGGGATATTGTTCGGCTATGTCATCCCTGCAATCGGGTGCAATATCTGAAACATACTTAAAATCGGGTCTTTCGGCAAACATTCTTAAAAGAGAATCTTCATCAATGACCTCTTTCCTGGCTGTATTAACCAGGGTAGCATTGGGGGGCATCTTTTCAAGAAGCTCATAATTTATCGATTTTATGGTGTCACCGTTAGCAGGAATATTAACAGAAATATACTGGCATAATCCGTATAATTCCTCTGCTGAGGCGACAAATCTGATTCCGGCACCTTCCAGAGTCTCCCTGCAGGCAAAAGGATCAAATCCATAAACTTCCATACCGAAGCCCAGGGAAATCCTTGAAATATGTCTCCCCACATTACCGCATGCGTGAATTCCGATTTTTTTCCCCAGCAATTCAGTACCCGGAGTACCATTAAACTGATTACGGGCCATATAGACCATCATTCCGGCAGCCAGCTC
>PXAP01000152.1 GCA_003567115.1 Bacteroidota bacterium | reverse complement strand
TAAGTGATGAAATTACCACTGCACCTGCATAAAGCAGAAGGTAGGTCAGTCCCGGAAAACTCAGCAAGCCCCTGACCTCCAGTCTCCCGAAATAACGTTCCACAGCCGTACCAAAAGAGAAAAGCACCAGCATGTTGATAAAAAGATGGACCCAGTCGGCATGCAGCAGGCTGTGGGTAAAAAGTCTGTAATACTGGTTACGGTGGTACACCATGTATGGATTGAACTGAAGCTTATTCATAAGCCCGGGCCGGGAGAAGGCAAGAATTGAGATAAGAGATGTGAAAACTACAATGAATATGGTCATAAGGGTAAATTTTGGCAAATGTACATGAATTTCACATCAATTTATAATGTACCATGAACTATTGTCAGCATGTGAAATTGACGAAGTCAAATTTTTTTTCATCTAAAATTACACACAGACAGATGGAATAATATATTGATTGCCTGCCGGCTGGCGTACAGTGGGTGGGAAACATGATGATATCAGCATTACCAGGAGTAATGTATTCGGGTGCAGAGAAATGAGGGTCAATTCATAATCTTGAATATCAACTCTTTGAGCAGGTCTTCCTCACTGGCCGACGTATTGCCGTAGCCCTTGGAGCGCATATCATATTCTCTTAACCAGGAGATAATGCGGGCTGTTTTGCTGGCATTATATCTTTTGGCTGCCTGCTCATATTCTGATACAAAATAGGGGTTTACCTTAAGTACAGATGCTATATTTTTTCTTGATTTATTATCAATGAAGTGGTAGGTGAATACTTTACTGAAGAAAAAAAACAGTGAAGTTATAGTGAGGGTAATGGGGTTGTCTTTCTGGTTTTTTCCAAAATAGTTGACTATCTGGTAGGCTTTGAGTGTATCTTTCTTACCAAGCGCATTTTGCAACTCAAAATTGTTGTAATCCTTGCTTATTCCTATATTTCTTTCGATACTGAGCGGAGTAATCTTTTTTTCTCCTTCCGGCATTGAGATTATAAGTTTTTCCAGTTCGTTGGCTATTTTACCCAGATCAGTGCCCAGATATTCAATCAGTAATCCGCATGCCCTGGGTTCTATGCTGAAACTTTTCCTTTTAAGCCAGGATGTGATCCAGTCCGGTATTTTGTTTTCATATAGCCTGGGTGATTCAAAAGCGGCCCCATTGCAATTCCGGATTGCTTTATATAGTTTTTTGTTTTTGTTGTACGAGGTCTGTTTGTAGTTAATTACCAGTATGGTTGATTTCAAAGGGTTCTCTGCATATGCAGCGAGTTTGTCAAAATCCTTCATCTGCTGGGCCTCCTTTACCACGATCAACTGGTGTGTACCCATCATGGGAAAACTGCGGGCAGAGTTTATCAGCGTTACAATATCCGTGTCTTTCCCGTAAAATATAGTCTGGTTAAATGCTTTTTCCTCTTCGGTTAAAACATTACTGACGATATAATCGGTCAGCATATCGATATAGTAGGGTTCTGCTCCGGAAAAAAGATAAATGGGACGGTAAATCTTCTTTCTGAGTTCGTTGATTATTTCGCGGATTGTCATTGGCTTTAAAATTTGAGATGTTTGACCGAGGCAGCATGATCTATTATTTCACGCAACGCGTTTATGCCGATAATCAGGTGGTCTTTTACAAATAATTTCGTCACTTTCCTGTCACTTTCAGATGTTTTAATGCCGGTTGAGATCATCGGCTGATCGGAAATCAGCAAAAGGGCTCCGGATGGTATGCCATTGGCAAAACCCGCAATGAAGATGGTGGCTGTTTCCATATCAATGGCCATTGCCCTGGTTTTCCGCAGATATTTTTTGAAACGTTCATCATATTCCCATACCCTTTTGTTGGTGGTAAATACGGTACCGGTGTAGTAGTCACGTTCTGCCTGGACTATTGCCGAGGAGACCGCCCTTTGCAGGTTAAAGGCGGGCAGGGCAGGCACTTCGGGTGGCAGATAGTCGTCCGATGTCCCTTCGCTTCGTATGGCGGCTATAGGCAGGATCAGGTCGCCTACCTTGTTCTTCTTTTTCAGTCCCCCGCACTTTCCCAGGAATAATACCGCTTTGGGATTTATTGCGCTGAGAAGGTCCATTATCGTGGCCGCATTGGCGCTGCCCATTCCTATGTTGATTATGGTAATGCCATTGGCTACCGCACAGGGCATGGGGTATTCCTCACCGATAACCGGCACATCATACATTTCTGAAAACAGGTCCGGATAGGTGTTGAAATTTGCCGGTAAGATATGTTGTGTGAAATTCTCTAACGGGTTGTCCGTATATCTGGGTAACCAGTTATCGACTATGTCCTTTTTTGTCTTCATATATTAATATCTTTGTTTTCCCGTGGTAAAGAAACCTTGTCGGGAAGAACCGCCTGGTTCCCGGAGAACGGATGATATTACCATTATGATACAGCCACTAAATTTACCGGAATACTCCTTCAAAATAAAATGTGAAGGACAAAGAAAATACATTTTTGACAATATCCGAAAACGTTTTGTGGTATTAACTCCCGAGGAGTGGGTAAGACAGCATTTTACAGCCTTTCTTGTGGCAGAAAAAAAATATCCTGCCTCACTGATTGCCGTTGAAATGTCACTCAGGATAAATCAGATGGAAAGGAGGGCCGATATCGTTCTATTCTCCGGGCAGGGTAAACCACTGATGATTATCGAGTGTAAAGCTCCGGGAGTTAAAATCTCCCAGGAGGCATTTGACCAGGCTGCACGCTATAACATGGAAATGAAGGTTGATTACCTTGTTGTAAGCAACGGACTGTCTCACTATTGTGCAGAGCTGAACCACAGTGAACGAACCTGGAAGTTTATTGAGGATATACCCGATTACCCTTCAGCCTGTTCCGGTCCGGCAGGCGGGCACAAAGATGGTGGTTAGTTCCTGTGTATGCCTGATTTGATTTTGCCGGTGTTACAATTCTCCGCTGACAGGTACAAAGATAACAATTAACCTCCCGTGCCCTGTCCGGCAGGTGAAGACAACCTGATAGTTACCCCCGGTTTTTTTTATCGCAGGGAAGGATTCAGCCGGTAAAGGTCTGATGTGAACAAAAGCATGCTGCCAGACTGTTGCACAGGCTTTTCAGGGTCAGGAGGAGCGTGGATTGAAAAGCTGCAGCATAAATTCACTTTTCCATCCTTCGGGAGTTTTATTCCACTCTTTTTTTTCTCCGGTTATTTTAAAACCGAATTTTTCAAACAGCTTGATGCTGATTTTGTTGTCACAGTCTATATAGCAGAACAGCTGGTGCAGCTGTAAAATGGTAAAGGAATAGTTTATGAGCAACCTGAGGGCTTCGGAAGCAAAGCCACGGTTCCTGTATTTTTCTTCACTTATTAAAATACCTATGCCGGCCCTTCTGTGCATGGGGTCAAAATCAAAAAGATCTATTGCTCCGATGGTTTCCCGGTCATTGGCATCAGTATGATCTATCATCAGTCTTAACTGCCTGGCCTGAAAAATATCCATGTGTGAGTCGGCTATATATTTTTCAAGTAGAAATCTTGAAAAAGGCACCAGAGTATTACTTACAGACCATATACTGGAATTGTTTTCCCACCTGTAAAGCAGATCGACATCAGATGGCTCCAATGCCCTTAACGTTATATTGTTTCCTGTGAGAATATTCAAACTCAGTATATTTTAAAATTTAATTTGATCTTTTCAGACAATAGTTCATATATGAGGTTGCCGGTAATTTAAAGATGTGGTCCGGCAATTGTTTATATGCCTTATTTTTTATCTCTTCTTCTGTGTTTTTTTATCAGGTAGGCTGCCAGCAACAGGATTACAAGCAACAGTATCCACCAGACCGGGCTTATGCGGCCGTCTTCAGGATCTTCCACTACCGCAACCGGAACGGGAACATCTTCTGCTGCCAGTATTTCCAGCAGATCGATTATTTCGTACTTATCATATCCGTACACCTGACTGCTTTCAATAATCATTTTTATGAGCTCGCTGATTGTTCCGGGAACTTTATCCTCTTCCAGGAGAGTGCTGAGGAAATCTGCCAGCTCTTCCGAGGCGTGCGGCATAAGTACCCGGATAAATTCCCCGGGTGTGCGATACATATGCTCATACTCTCTTTCAGCCAATACATCAATTATTTCGTACTTGTCGTATCCGTGCACCTGACTGCTTTCAATAATCATTTTTATGAGCTCGCTGATTGTTCCGGGAACTTTATCCTCTTCCAGGAGAGTGCTGAGGAAATCTGCCAGCTCTTCCG
>PXAP01000031.1 GCA_003567115.1 Bacteroidota bacterium | reverse complement strand
GGACGATCTTGTGCGCAAGATACGCGTCAGCATCCGAAGCGAAGTTGTCACCAGCGTACGCGATGACGGGAACAGGGCGTCCACTTCGTACGCGAATGTGACCCGAAGCACGAGCGAGCTCGAGATCGCGCGCCCGCAGTTTCTGATAGACCAGACCCGCGACTACGTGTACGCGTTCGTGTACGTCAGGGTCGACGATATCGCCGCCGCCTACGCCGACTCGATCCGCACCGGAAGCGAGCGCGTATCACTCTTCGTCGACGACCTTTCTGCACAGCTATCCGACGGGAATCTCGGCGCGGCCGATTCGATTCTTCGCGAGGTAGAGGTACTGCTCGAACAGCTGTCCGCGGATCTCGGGGTCCTTCGCGCCCTCGGCCGGCTCGCTCCGGAGCTTGATCTTGCCGTGGAAGACCGTCCGCTGCGCGAGTTCGAACGCGATGTCCTCCAACTCGAGGAAACTACCCGTGGGTTCGCCTCCCGGCTGACCACGGTAACACCGCAGACCTACCGACAGCTCGTCGACCTGACCGCGAGTCGCCTCGTCGGCGATCCGATCACTATCGCGAACATAATCCCGCTGCGCTTTGAATCAACGGACTTCAGCAGTCCCTTCGGCCTGCGGTTTGCGCAGGCCGTTGCGGACAGAGTTCGTGAACTCGAACCTGCCGACACACGATCAACGAGTGCGCCGGTGACGATTCTCGACGGAAGTTACTGGGTGGATGATGATGAAATCGAGATCACGGTTCGTCTCCGGTCGCCCGAAACCGGTTCCGTCACAAGAACGGCCCGAATCGCAGCACCGGTTTCGGCGGCCGGCACGTTGCGACTCGAGCCGGAGAACGCCGGCGGCGCGATCGCCTCGCAATCGGTACTCATCGGCGATGCGATCGTCGACGGCGGCATTTCCGTCGAAGTCTGGACCGACAAGGGTCGTGATCAGGAAGTACTCGTGTACGAGGAAAACGAGACGGTGCAGTTCTACTTCCGCGTCAATCAGCCGTCGTATCTGCAACTGACCTACGAGTTGTCTTCCGGAGACATGGTACTGCTGGAGCGAGAGTTTTATATCGGAAGCGATCGGGTAAACCGGATCGTAGCGCTGCCGTATCAGTTTTACGTCGTACCACCCTTCGGAGTAGAACGCCTCGTAGTCACCGCTTCGTCGCAACCACCACCGCGTCCGGATACGGTCATTCGCCGCATAGACGGTCAGCAGTACGAAGTCTTTGAAACGACCGAGGCTCCGGTTGTGCGTACACGCGGACTTGCTCGAGTCCCGCCCGACGAACGGGAGACAGCGGTCGGCGAGGCGACGTTGACCATGACAACAGTACCGAGGGAGTAGCTATATGACCAGGAAGGATCTGCGCGTAGCGTCTGCTCTGACACCGAGGCGACGATGCGCTGTTCTACTTCGCCGGACACGGAATTAATGTTGACTGAGATAACTATCCCGTCCCGCTCGGCGCGCGCATTTTCTCGGTTACGGACGCGACCTTCGCGGCAAAACCACTTAACCGGGTAACCGAAAGTTTTTCGTTCTCGGATGTCAGCACCGGCCTCGCCTTCGTCGGCGGGGTCGGACTTACGCTGACCGGTGTGGCGAAATACCTGCTTTTAACCTCACCGAGCGAGCGGTCCGAAACTGAAACGGATCCGATATTCTGCCACCATGCGTGTCGCGACCCTTCACGGACCAATGAACACCCATGTGTGCCTAAAAACTTGATAAGGGCTGTCCGGTTCACAGCGCGATAGGTTCTTCGGTGTGATTTCGTTCTGCCGACTCCAAGGCGTCACCAGACGAACGGGTAGTCCAGCTCCGCGTAGCCGATGTAGAACCGTGAAAAATTATCTTCTTCGGCCATGTACCACACGCGGATCGTTCCGTCTTCTATGAGCACCGCCGGAGCGATAAGCCCCGACTCTTCCCAGACGTGGGTCTGAAAGATAACCGGTTCCTGGTAGACCTCCCACGGCCCGAACGGATAATCAGACCGGGCCAGCCCTATTCCAGAGAGGTTGTCCGCGATGTCGGCCGTAAAGAAAAGGTAGAAGGTTCCGTCGGGCCCGGCGACAAGTTCGGCTTCGCGCGGGTTATCGAGCGACCATTCGACGTCGTCGCTGTGTATAAGCAGTGTTCCGTCTTTCGTCCAGTCTAATCCGTCTGCAGAGGTCGCACCAAACAGTCCGTACCCATGTGACTCTAAAGACCACCCCGCGTACACCATGTACCAGGTGTCGTCGTGACGCACAATACTCGGGCTGAACAGTCCGTCCCGATCGAAACTGCTTCCGGTAGCCAACACCGGTTCGTTCGGATCGAGGAAGCGCTCGAATGTAATTCCGTCCGACGATTGGGCAACACCGATCTCGCCCTGCGATACGATTCTCTCCACCCCGTCGGCTCCTTCAGGGTACCCGGTGTAGTAGAGGTAGTAGGTCGTCTCATTGACCGGCAACACGAACGCTGTCTCGAGTACTCTGTCCCAGGAATCGGGATTGTTCGCCAAGGCGACGCTCTGTGCGGAATCGGGATTCGCAAAACTCCACGAGAGTCCGTCAACAGATTCTGCAACGCCAATAAGAACCCGGAGATTGTCGGGGTTGTCGCCGTCTCCGTCGCCACCGATTACCAGATCGGTGTAGTACATGAGCAGTCGATCGCCGTCCCGAATCACCGACGGGTCGCCCGCAAGCAGGTGGCCTTCCCACACCGGGAGCGGATGCTTGGCAAACAGAACAGGATACGTGTGATCCCGTAGAGCGCTTCCGGTCTCGCACGTCGACAACGAGTGAGTTACGGCCAGTGCGAGTATCGCCAGTCCTACGATTCGAAGGTGTTTATTAACACACACAGAAACTTCCTTCGTGCGACTCTTCAATAGAAACGACGGCACTCGGTAGAGTGTATCGCGATGTAATCAGGAAACAGATTTAGGTGTCATGACGGTTCAAGGATCACTCTGTATTAACCGCTCAATTTGATTGGCCAACTGCGGCACTTCGACCTGAAGGACATTTACCACAATGTTGAAGTTGATTCCCATGTAATCGTGGATGAGTCGATTACGTAACGCAATTATGCGACTCCACGGAATTTCTGCATGGTCTGCTCTGAAATCAGGATCAATCCTGGAGGCGGCTTCACCAATGACCTCCAGACTGCGTACGACGGCACGAGACTGCACAGGATCATTTTTCAAGGACGCCCCATCAACGAATGCCGGCAGTGACTGAAGAAAACGAATCTCGTCAATAATATGGAGTAGATAAACATTATGCGATTTCGGCATGAACGGCTTCTTCTTGCACCGAGGCAATAAGGTAAGGACTGAGCCCGTTTACGGTGACCAGATCGACCGGACAATCGAACCGAGTATCAAGAAGGTCGGCAACGTTCATAAGGTTATCGAAAGACTCAGCTTCCGGCTCGAAGTCTATTAAGATGTCGATATCGCTTTTGTCCTGCGCATCATTACGTGCAACCGAACCGAATAGCGCAACATCTCGCACGCCGTACTGCGCGAGTTCGGGAGAAAGGTCTCGTAAGATCTGTAGCGCGCGATCCCTGCTCATCTGTCAAAGGTATCACAAGGAATCGGAACAGAGAAGATGCCCAATCAGTCGTGAGGCTCATGGGCACCCCCGCTTCGCGCCCCGCACTCCGGCACCCGTACCTCGACCACGGTCGCAAACTCCTCGCTCGCCAGGAAGCGAAGCGCGCCACCGTGGCGTTCGACAATGGTGCGTACGATGGTCACGCCGAGGCCGGTGCCGCCGGAGTCGGCTTTGGTGGTGGTAAACGGTGATGCAGGCGGCAGGTTGTCGGGGGCGTCGCCGTTGAACGAGCCGGCAGAATCGGGCATGCCGCTCCCCTCATCGCAGACGGCGAAGACGATCTCGCCGGTATTCGGGTCAAGGGCGGTGCGCAGTTCCACAAGCGATGACCGTGCAGGAAGCGCCTCGCAGGCGTTCTTTATAAGATTAATGAGCGCCTGCTCGAGCAGGCCCGGGTACGCCGCTATCTGCGGCAGGTTCTCGCCGGGTGTGTAGTGAAAGCGGTCGGTGAACTGCTTGGCGAGAATGCGCGAAAAGCGCACCGCGGTCTCGGCGATTCGATTCGGATCGAACGGGGTGGGTTTCTCGTCGGCTCCGCCGCGGGCGAACTCCTTGACGCTGCGGATAACGTTTTCGATACGCCCGCTCGCCTCTTCTATCTCTGCGAGAAACGCTTCGGCGCGTTCCGCGGTTTCGCCGATACGGTCCGGATC
>PXAP01000060.1 GCA_003567115.1 Bacteroidota bacterium | reverse complement strand
AGGTTACTATGTCAGCGCCGATTTCGTTTATATGGACGGCGACAATATCGGGGCCATCGTTTTCTGTGACGGGTCGGTCCACGATCAACCAGCCGTACAGGAAGACGATCAGCACAAAAGGCAACTGCTGCGAGATGCCGGTTACGACGTGATAGAATGGCACTATTCCGAACCTCCCGATGAACTGGTTAAGCGGCGCAAGGATATTTTCAGGAAGGTTTGAATGCATTCTGTGAAATTTCATACAAGGAGGGACCTGAAAGATAAGAAAGAAAGAATTAGATCATCAAGGTACCACGTTTTTCCCTTTTGGAAAAAAGCCCTTCGGGGAAAGTGAAGCTCAAAGTTCAAAAACAAAATATCGTTAACATGTTATCATTAATGGCTTTTTAAGCGTCTATGAGCAGAAAAAAACGAGTGCATTATCATCTGGATAGTGGCGGAGTCACTCATTTGACAAGCGAAGAAATTAAAGCCATTCTACGGGCGGCCGATGAGCTTATTGCTGCCGGGGGCAGGAGCATGCTGGTTAAAATACTAAAAGGCTCAAAAGACAAAAAATTACTGAACCATGGATTGGATCAATGTCCCGTGTACGGATTCTACCGGCATTATAAGCTGCCGGAAATAGCCAACAGGATTGACTGGGTCATAGAGAATGGTTATCTCAGAATTGAATACAGCGGCAGGCTTCCCGTGATCGTTTACATGGAAAAAGGCTGGGAAATTGAAAGGGAGACTTACGCGGAGGAATTACTGCAAAAACTGACAAGCCTGCTTGCTGATGGGGATTATAATTTTGTTGAAGAATTGAAGGACAGGAACAGGGGAATGATACTGCTTTTGCTGGATAAAATCAGAAATACAAATAACCGCGGTTTTATTCCCTTATTGAAAGCGTGGCAGGAAATTGATTATAAAAAGGTTCGAATTAAGATTCAGGAGGTCATTGATTATCTGAATAATCAAAAGCCGGTCACTTGAAGCTGCTGTTTTACCCGTTGATCTGGTGGAAAAAGCAAAAATGAAACGTAATGATTTTACTTGACCTGGAGTAATTATTTATATCTTGCCGGTTCTAATCAGATATTTGTTATACGTTTTTAACCTTTTGTTCCAGTAATCAACGAAAGCAAGGTATCCTTTCTTTATTACTTTCGTTTTTTAAATAAGGATTTAAGAGCATTAAGTTCATAGCTTAATATTTCCTCTCCCAGCAGTTCAGTTGTCTGATGGTTCCTGTCAAGGTCGCTTAATAAAAAATATGATTTATACGCCTTTTCGATTTTTCCGGCTTTTACAAAATATCTGCCGGCAATATAGTAAAATCCTCTTACTGCCGAAATATGAAACACTTCGGTGCCGGGAGGGAAATGTTGGGTTATTTCAAACTTATGATCCAATAAACCAGGAATTTTATTGAATTCATTATTGTTTAAGTAATACTCAGATAATGAAATTTTACCGAATAAATAACCGGGAAATTTTTCAACGGTTTCAATCAAGCTTTTGTAATATTTATCAGTCTGACCTGCGTAATTAAAGGCAATAGTTAAGTAGTTATATATTGTCGGAACATTCGGGTATTTTTCTTTGTAATTGGTCAATTCGGTGATCACCCTTTCAAGGTCAATTGATTTTTTAATTTTAGAATTTTGTTTCAATATTCTTTTCTTGTCTCTTCCTGGAATTTCTGACCATTTTCCTTCATCGACTGGATTTTCGGTTATGGAAAATTTACCGATATTTTCTAATTCAGGCTCCTTTTTATAGATTTTGCTTAAAACCTCCTGCCTGTTAACTTTTGATAACAATTCAGATTGGTTAAGAACTGTACCCTCCAATAAAACCAGTATTAATTCAAACCTGTTGATATAACCCATTTTTGGTATCTTTTCACTTAGGGTTCAAAAAATTCTTTTGCTGAAAAAGGTTCATTAGAAATAATCCAGCTGTTTCAAGATCATCCTCAGATAAATTGATCCAGTATTCTATCTGTTTTTTGATATCCATTACAAATTGCTGATATTAAACTAAAAATACAATATTTTGTTTGTCTTAACATTTATATGAATCAGTAATTATCAAATAAGCATATAATTTCCGTAATAAGATAAAAGAAATGATTGGCGGATATATATGTTACACTAACGATTTCCATCCCGGAACTTTTCAATTTTTAATTGCCTTTCTCAGGGATGATCTCTTCCAGAGGGTACCAGTAAATTTTTTGAATTAATTCAGGAATTATGTCTATATCTGGACCAAGGTTCATAAAATCAATGATATTATCTTCTTTCGGGAACAAGCTATGGCAGTAACGGGGAAAAACAGTATCGGGGACTATTCCGATAAAATCATTTCCGGTAACCATGCGCACAATTTCATCAGCATCACTCAATTTAAATGAGATATTATGTTCATGCAGGGCAACTGCCATTTTAACGGTTTCTTCCACCCTGGCAATGCTTGAGCCTGCCAGCCAGATGCCCCATTCATTATCAACTTCTGAAACAAAAAGCGAGATATGGGTGGAGTTGCCTCCCCTGCAAATTTCCCAGGGATGTGCCCCCATTCTTTCCCCGTTATGGTACCATTCTTTAAAAGCCTGTGGCGATTCTCCCTCTATATTTCTGAGTCCTGCATCACGACCATCGGCCATCTTCAGGTATTTCTGTTGTGGAGTGAAGGTTTCTTTAGAATTTTTAAAATAGTCGTTAGCATCGTAGCATATTTCACATATTCTGAAGAATTTGTTGGTTGTCATTTCCGGTAACAGTTTCATATCCTTGTTCTTCATGTCGCTTACAAGGACTTCAAGCTTTGAAATGATCTTTTCTCCCAGTTTCTTATCCGGCCGGATGGCGTTGTCGCCGAGAATTTCCCAGTAGTCTTTCCTTTTAATCCTGCCATACCGTTTTGACCATGATAGATTTTGTTGAATATAACTGTTATAAGTATGTGATTCCTGTCTGAGTTTACTCATTTCACTCAATACTCTCTTCTCCAGCCATTCCACAAATCCGTCAAAAAACTCATCAGGATCATTGTTTTTATCTACCGGTGTTTCGTCATCTTTTATTGAGAAAAGAAGTTTCCCGTTAATATAGAAGTATAATGTACCCTCATATTTTGCTGTCTGAAATCCGTACCATTTTGTTTTGTCCGGATAATAGTCCTTCCAAAGCTGCTCAAATTCTTTCCGGGAGCTTACCTCACCGCTTTCCCTGAATTCTTCATAATCGCCAAAAGCTTCAACAGGTCCGCGATCCACTTCCAGCCAGGTATGCCTGATCTCGTCATCGACTCCGGCTTTTATACAACTGAAAGCCTTGTAAATATCCTTCAATTTCAGGTATGTACCATGCGAGATATGATTATTTCCGGGGGAGGATCCTTCGATAATCGCATCAATTTGCGGGGCATAGAATTCTGTCTTTTTCATAATATTCCTCATCATTTTGACCGCATCAAATATCTTTTAGTCTTTATCTTTGTCTGGAATAAATATTTATCCGGGGTGTTCGAATTTCTGAAAATTGATATCTGTTATTAAAACGCAGGAAGTTATAAACAGAATTTAAATATACGGAAATTCAGGTTGATTTATTTCAAAAAAGATCTTAAATGAAAAGATACCACGTTGAAAAATATCTTGTACGGGGATCAACCAGATATTCCTGCTGCCCTTGTATTCTTTTTTTTAAGTTTATGGAATGGCCAACCTCCACCTCATCCATAATTCCAACCACCTCATCCATACTTCCAATCATCTTATCCGCACTTCCAACCACCTCATCCATACTTCCAATCATCTTATCCGCACTTCCAACCACCTCATCCACTGCTTCAGATACAGATAAGTTGGTCGCCCGAAATGATCAACAACCACTTTTTTCCCACTTCCATCCACCTCATTCCCACTCCAGCAGAAAGTAACCTTTCTTATCAGATACCACGCCCGTCCCCAGCCTTTTCCCCTCCCGGTTAAGCATATTACGGAGCCATCTCGCTTCAGAAGAGGAGGCATGGTTAAGGCGGAAATTCCTGATCCGCATAGGCACCATCGTCATCGAGACGAGGGAGCCGTCAGAAGGATCAATACAGGGAAAATACATCAGGGTGAGATCACCGCGGTACTCTTCCCGGCCGCTGATGCCTTCATAATCGTTGATAAAATCCCCTGTACCATAGATGATCAGCTTGTCCTTGCACACCTCGATACCCCTTCCTGTCATCACATCATCGCAGAGAAAAAGAGTAACACAGGATGATAATGCCCT
>PXAP01000122.1 GCA_003567115.1 Bacteroidota bacterium | reverse complement strand
ATATCCTTGTTGCTTATCAGGAGAGTTGTATGGCAAGAATTTTAATTGTCGGGGCCGGTATCGGAGGAGTAACCATGGCCTTTGAAATGAAGGAAGCGGTCCGGTCCCGGCATGAAGTCACTATAATATCTGATTCACCGACATTTCATTTTGTTCCCTCCAATCCATGGATACCGCCAAAATGGCGCAGTGCAGAAGATATCAAGGTAGAGCTTGCTCCGGTAATGAAAAAAAAGGGGATCTCTTTTATACATAAGGCAGCTTCAAGAGTAGACCCTGTGAATGATCAGGTAGAACTTATAGACGGCTCCCTGATATCCTATGATTGCCTGATTATTGCCACAGGTCCAAGACTGGCCTTTGACGAAGTCGAGGGATTGGGGCCTGAGGGATTCACTTCTTCAATCTGTCATGTTGACCTTGCTTCGGAAACAGCCATGGAGTGGAAAAGGCTGATGGAAGACCCAGGTCCGGTCATTGTGGGAGCTGTGCAGGGCGCATCCTGTTTTGGGCCTGCATATGAGTACCTCATGATACTGGAGTCTGAGCTGCGAAAGAGAAAAATCCGCGACAAGGTTCCCATGACCTTTGTAACCTCTGAGCCCTATATTGGTCATCTTGGTCTCGGTGGGGTTGGAGACAGCAAGGGACTGCTGGAAAACCTGCTCAGGGTGAATTATATCAAGCCCATCACCAACGCCAGAGTAGAGCGTATCAGGGATGGGATGATCGATGTGACGGAGGTTGACGAAAGCGGGCAGGAAAAAAGAAAGCACCAGATGTCGTTTAAACATTCAATGCTGGTGCCAGCCTTTGTCGGGGTAAATGCCGTCCGCTTGTGCGGCGACAGAGGTCTTACTGATTCCCGAGGTTTTGTAATTGTCGATCAGTTCATGAGAAACCCGAGTTATGATAACGTTTACGCCGTGGGTGTCTGTGTATCCATGCCGCCCGCTGAGGAAACGCCTGTGCCCACAGGCATTCCCAAGACAGGGTATATGATCGAATCGATGGTGACCGCCACTGCGCATAACATTCGCAACCAGCTGGAGGGAAAAAATCCTTGCGAGGTGCCCAGCCTGAGCGGATTATGCCTGGCAGATCTGGGATATACCGGAGCGGCCATGCTGGCCGTTCCTCAAGTACCTCCGAGAAACATGACCTGGACCAGAACCGGAAAATGGATACGCCATCTCAAGATCGCCTTTGAAAAGTATTTTCTGCGGAAAGTCCGGAAAGGTATCAGCGAACCATTTTATGAAAGGCTGGTCATGAAATTCATGGGCTTGGTTCGACTGAAATAATAATGCAGATACGAATAGAGCGCCTAAAGGCCGAGTGTATAACAACCGGCCTTTAGGGATAAAGTTCAGAATTCAGTGAATGGGAAGGGAAACAAATCCCCTCTGGCCATAGCCCATGGCTGACAAAAAAGTATTGTTCACCGTTTCAATGCCCCTGATCAGGCCTTCAGGTTCAAGGGGAACGCGGCGCATGGCAATGTAACAGGCTTCCATACGTACACCCGGCAATTCCATCATTTGCTGAAGACGTCGCTGCAGATTTTGAACTTCTGGACGGGATTCCTCGGAATGTCCTGATAAATCCGAGGCCAGTAAACGTACAGAACCTCCCCGAAAGGCCAAGATCATCTTCGGAGTTACATTCTGCCTAACCATATCCCGGTAAGTTTGATCGATTACGCCAAGGCGTCCAAGCAACAGCTTGGGATCGCCGATGGTCACATCCCAGAATATGCTCCCGACTTCAATGCCTTCCAAAGCAGCCCGGTCATTCGGCTGCCTGGCCTCTAACTCATCGTCTGTCAGGCAGTGTTCAGTTCCAATATCTCCTGCAGAGACAGGCAATGCAATTGCAATTAGAAACATGGCAAATAATGCCTGAATAAGATAGTTGTTTTTCATGTTTATGTCCAATAAGAAAGATTATCACAGGATAAATACCAGATTCGAGGCGAATAGCTATACTGTACTCTGCTAGGTCTCTTTGGCTGCGCATCCGCCACTCCTGTGCAGCCAGTAAACCCCAGCAAGAATGAACAGTGTTGTCAGCAAGGCAAGAATCCATGGAGGCATGGCACCTCCCCCGATATTTACTCCTATCACTGCCAGGCCCACGGCCAGCAATGGAATTCCTCAAGCGCTGGCAAACCAGACCAGAACAGCAATGACTGCGCTGCCTGCTACTGCCTTTCCTGACAATCTTCTGGCCATTGAAATTGCGTATGCACCGAAGGCAACAGCTAAAGCCAAGGCATAACCGATCCAGTAGGTCTCGGTCATCACATAAAGCCGCCACCATATGGGGCTGGAATTCTGAGAAACATATTTATAGTAGAGAAGATGCCCGATGAAGACCACAGCAAAAATCAGGACCGGGATAACAAGTAAGCGCAACACCCTGAGGAATTTGCTCATTTCTTAACCTCCAGAAGAAAGTTAAGGTAATCGTCAAGCTCGTTACGTTCTTCATCAATAATTACATACCCGGTATTTTCAATAGATTCCCTGGCTTCGGGCTCATTGGGGATATCAGCGATCAGGCGCATATTATCTCCGCTCTCCATGCGTTGGCTTTCATGCATGATAAGCCCGACGAATTCATTAACGTTGAGGCAGGCTCCACGTGTGTTGACGGTTGGGAAATTGTCAGCCTCTGCTTCCATTGGAGTTGTAACCAGGAACAGGACTAATGCAGCTAACGACACCAGGAAATAATTAATCAAGCGCATTTTTGTCTCCTTTTATGTTTAATGTGTTAATCTGGAAACGACAATTTTGTTACCACAACAGCTTTTTTTCTATCAGCGATTTTCATAGAGACATCTGTCTCTATGAAAATCGCTGAGTCTTTAAACTTCTCGTCCAGGTCTGCAATTAAATGCTGATTTACAGCCAGGCGGTCCAGGATTCCATCACACTGCGCATCAGGACTATTCCGTCCTCTCGCTGGCACCATGGGTACAGATTATCACCAACAGCTCCATGCCAGTCAGCACATGGGGGGCAGACTCCGATTTGAGCACCGTTTCTGGCCAGCCTTTCCAGCATTCCCAAGGCATGCCCCAAGCGGTGAAAATTAGAAGCAGTTATCTTTTCCGGGCTCCCGACCTTGCATAGCTCAGATCCTTCACCCCACAAATAGATATGGACATCGCCAAATTCCTGTTTCTGAACAACATCTGCCAGAAGCAAAGCCAGCATGGCCCGGTTGGGATCATTGGAACCGGCACTGATGACAAACAGGAATTTGCCTTTTTTGCCTTCCCCGGCCTTGGCAGGACTGCTCATACCCATCATGGCTGCCATTCCCAGCCCTCCGACTCCGGCCATTTTGAGAAAGTCATTCCTGCTCATGCCGGTATTCTGATCTTCCTTTTCCTGGGACGAGACAATTGATTCCATGATTTCGAGATTTTTTTCTTTTTCTGACATTTGGCATACCTCTCTTTAACAAATAAATGGCTGAGTACCCGTATTCTGTTCACCATGAACAGGCGAAGACATACAGCCGTTAATAATGGTCTTTAATATAACTGATAAAAAAAACATAATGCAAATAGAAAATATTAATTGAATGATTGCAAAACTATTATGAAAATTGATAGATGACAATGTCATTTTTTAGAAAATTATTAATAATTGTATCTATTGCCGTGATAATTCGTTAACCTCAGCTCCTGGCAGGCCAGGGTTATGGTGAATACGCGCTTAGCACAAATTTCGAAACAACATGTTGTTTCATTTTCAAAGAAAGCCAGGAGGTTATGCCCACGGAACACACAGAAGGGCACGGGAGTTTTTAAAGCGTTACGAAGCAACGCATATTCCGTGAAATTCCGTGTATTCCGTGGGCAGTCTCTTTTGCTTCGAAGGGGACTATTGTTCCGCGCAGGGTTGCGGAAAAAGCCTAGTTACTAATAATTTAAAATAATCTTTCATGTAGGCTGTCAGGGCCAGATTAAATTAAGTCAAGATCATTTCACATTGAAAAAAACAATAGTTAATACTTTTTTCTATTATGATAATCTATTTGACCAGTATACCTATGTGACATATATAATAAAGAACTTATCTTTCATTCTTGCCGTGCAGTTGATAATGGAGGATAAGATCAAGGAATGAAAAGCGTTCGAGGTCTATATGAGCAATGAATACCCTCCTCACAAGGAGTTTGATGATGAGTTCGACGGAGGGGAAGAAACATGCGGACGGGTGATTATCAACCTGCATACCTATCTCAAGCCCATGCCGCTGGGCTACCGCATCCTGCTCATCTCCAAAGATCCGGCGGCACCGTATGAGTTTCCAGCCTGGTGCCGCATGACCGGCAACGCCCTTTT
>PXAP01000022.1 GCA_003567115.1 Bacteroidota bacterium | reverse complement strand
AGGAAGGGGACGGTCAGCCAGGTGGCTTTCCCCGGATCGTATGAATAGCGAAGTCCCGAGACCTGCTGAAAATAGACATCTCCCATAATCTTCGACAACAATGAAATTATCTCCAGAACATTAAGGATCTCCCTTTCGGTAAGATACAGGGAGACCAGGGGATAGCCTGCCCTGCCGTCAGGGCCGGATCCCAGGCCGGAGACAGTTACCAGGTCAAAAAATGAGACTTTCCCTTCTGACCACTCCATGGTTCCCGGTATAATGTCTGCCCTGATAACCCCGTTTCCCTGAAAAGCAATGTCAACTTTCTCTCCCGTAACCTGTTCTGCCATCATACGCATGGCATCGGTCACAAAATTGCCTACCGTGGTTTCTGTAAACGGGCCATGCCTGATAAGTGGAAAATTCGAATGCATTATTGGCGCGGTAACATCATCAAATTCTCCGCCGGTATGGTTGGAAACAAATTCATTCAGACCTGAAAGAAACCGATCGGTCATCTCAAGTATAACGGGATCTTCATCAATTGAATCATCGATCGGTATGAGAAATGGTGAACTGTCCGTTTCATTAACGATCGCCAGCTCATCTGTATCACTGTTCCACTCAAACTCAATTTTACCAAGGAAATTAAGGTAATGTCCCGGATGGAATATGAAAGTATTATTGACTGTCTCCGGCACTTCAGTCACATAGTGATCATGCCCGCCAAGAATAATATCAATACCATCAACGGCAGCAGCCAGCTCCCGGTCCTCCTCTATCCCCGAATGGGTAATTGCCAGAACCATATCGGCACCGGCATTCCTGAGCAGGCTTACCTGACGGCTTGCAGCAATATGCGGATCCTCAACTGTTACCGGTTCTGCAAAACCGGCATAACTCCAGGCCCGCTCACCCAGAAGCCCGAACACACCGAGCGTGATCCCGTTGGACAATTCAAATAACCGGTTTTCTATGATACCGGGCTCGTGCAGTTTATGACCCTCAGGGATAACCAGATTTGATGAAATTAATGCAAGCTGATCATTGCTTTCAGGATAACCCGCTCTCAGCAGGTAACCGGCAAGCAGTTCCGGACCGTAATCAAACTCATGATTGCCAATGGTCACGGCATCATACCCTGTTTTTTTTTTGATTTCAATTTCCGAGGAAAAACCTTCCAGGGTAAGCCAGGCAAAGGGTGTTCCCCCCAGGAAATCACCCGAGGAGAAGAGAAGCACGGGCTGATCCCCTTTCTCTTCCCTTATCTGTCTGACCAGGGTCGACAGGCGGGCATAGCCACCTCTGGCCTGACCGGGCTTATCTCTATGATAATCAACCATAGGAAGCGGCAGAAGAACCGAATGCTCATCGCTGGTGCAAAGCAGTGTAAAACGCTTAAGCTGCGACCATGACGATGAGCCGGCAAGGATAAAAATCAAAAGGGCGGCGGCGGCAACCCTGAAAAACCCTGCAGAAAAATTCCGGCAAAAAGATTTACGGTTTACCGGGCAGTGAATTGTATAGACTCCGGGTAGTTGCATAATAAAGAATTTCCTGTTTTTCGACTATCCTCGAGGCAAGCCTACGAGGTATTTCGCCGAAAAATTCACACTTCGTGTGACCGTAAATTCATATAATTATTTTTTTTGACCCCGGGGCAGAGCCCCGGGGAATTGTTTTGATTAAAAATTTATCATCCCGCAAAATACAACTTTTTTCTGCACAATGTTAAAAACCAGTTCAAACTTTATCACCTGTCAACCTTTAAAGACCCCCCAATTCAACCTGCACTCTCCCAGACCCCATGTCAATTATTAACCTCCTCTATATACCTTTTAAGTTCCATCGGATCATTCATCATTGAATGAAACTTCTCCTCCCTGTTCATAACACCCCGGAGCTGAGGCGGCAGGTCCTCATAATCTCTGATGATCTTTTTCATGGTTTCAGGAAATTTAGCCGGATGGGCTGTTTCCAAAAATACGGCACTTACAGTGTCATCATATTTGTTAAGGTATTCCTTTAATCCCAGGTATGCCACAGCACCATGAGGATCCATGATATAGCCGGTATTCTTGTAAAGATCCTTTATAGCGCGTGCTGTTTTAGCGTCGGACCAGGAACCGGAGAGAATAATTTTCCGTAATTTATCCGGATTTTTTCCCAGCAAATCGGTCACACGGGCAAAATTGCCCGGATCACCCACATCCATGGCATTGCTTATTGTCTGTTTCGAGGGAGCCGGTCTGTATTTACCGGTCTCCATGAATTTTGGAAAAACATCATTGATATTGGTGGCGGCTATAAATTTGTGAACAGGCAAACCGGCTGCCCTGGCCATCAGTCCACCGGTAAGATTGCCAAAATTACCGCTTGGCACGCTGAATACAACCGGCCTTTTCTTTCGGGCAAGTCCGGCATAAGCATGAAAATAATAAAAGCTCTGGGGAATCAACCTGGCTATATTGATGCTGTTGGCAGATGTAACAGGTAATAAGGCATTCAGTTCCCTGTCACTCAGCATCTGTTTAGCCAGTTTCTGGCAATCGTCAAAATTTCCTTTAACCCTGACAGCATGAATATTATTTCCCCAGGTGGTTATTTGCTTTTGCTGCAGCGGACTCACCTTGCCTTCCGGGAAAAGCACAAAGACATTTATCCCTTCCACGCTGTAAAAACCGGCTGCAACCGCTGAGCCTGTATCGCCCGATGTGGCAACTATAACATTCAGTTCCTTCTTTTCATTCCTGTATAACCATGCCATCAGCCTCGACATGAACCTGGCACCAACATCCTTGAAGGCCATGGTGGGACCGTGGAATAATTCCAGGCTGTAAATATCTTTTTCTACCTCTGTTAAAGGGATGGTAAAATCGAGGGCATCATCGATAATTCCTGCAAGAACATCACGGGGAATATCACCTCCCAGGAAAGCATCAGCAATATCAAAAGCTATCTCTCCAAGCGACAGCCGATGTATTGTATCAAAATATGAAACGGGAATTTCAGGAAGTGTCTCCGGCATATACAATCCACCGTCAGGAGCCAGGCCCCGGATAACGGCTTCTCTGAGGGAAACAGCAGATGATCGTTTGTTGGTACTGTAGTACAGCATACAATAATATTGGATTTAAATTTTTTCAAGAACGGATGCCCCTTCCCTGTTTATTTCAGACACGTAGCAGGTTGAACCGACACCAAACTCTTTAAGCTTCTTTTCCAGGGCAGCCGTAACATTACCGGAAATTACCCTGTTACTGCAGAGTGCAAAGACTGTAGGACCAGAACCTGAAATACCAAAACCCAGCGCCCCGTTTTCAAGAGCCATCTTTCGCATTTCAGTAAAATGGGGTATAAGCATTTTCCTGACAGGCTCAACAATCAAATCTTCCATGCTCCTGCCAATAAGATCCAGGTCATTAGTGTAAAGACCGGCAACCATTCCGCCTACATTCCCCCATTGTCTGATAGCATTGGCCATAGGTATGCTGGTCTTTATGATCTGCCTTGCAGCCATGGTCGGTATCTCAACATGCGGATATACCAGGGCACAGCTCAGCCCGGCCGGTACCGGCAGAGTTATGACATCCAGTGGATCATAGGAACGTATTAGCACCATGCCACCAAGCAGTGCGGGTGCAACATTATCTGCATGGGCGTTCCCGCATGCAAGGCGTTCTCCTTCCATGGCAAACGGCAATAACTGCATTCTGCTCAGAGGGTTGCCCATCAACTCATTTATAGCAACCAGTCCGCCGACAGCACTCGCAGAACTTGACCCCAAACCGCTCCCGAAAGGCATCTTTTTGTAAAGTTTTATTCCCGCTCCCTGTTTTGACCCGATATGCTTCAGATAATTTATTACCACAGCACTTACAGTATTCTTTTCCGGTTCAGTTGGAAGCCTGCCCTCATCTCCCTCAATAAGATCGAGGCTTACAATGCCGCTCCTATTGAGACTGATAACAACCTCATCTCCCGGCTGATGTACCGCAAAGCCCAGTACATCGTAACCACAGCTGACATTGGCCACTGAGGCAGGAGCAAAAACCCTGATTGACTGCATAATATATTATTCTGATCTCATCGGCAACTCTTCTTTAAAAGCAATTTTAAGAGGAATAACCAGTGCTGCTTTACTTTACAAAAAATATCGTTCCAGTTTTATTAAGCGTTGCAAATTTCATCATTTAAGCATTAAATAACAGATATTTATCCTGTAAAAAACAAGAAGTCAAAATTTTGTTCAAAAAATACAAAATTTTTACTTACAGGATGAACCGCTTCGCTTTAACATTAAATTTTTTCATCCGTCTGTGTGTAATTTTGGCTGAAAAAATTTAATGTATATTTATAATTGTTTGCAGATTAATATTAGTTCTAACATAGCTT
>PXAP01000303.1 GCA_003567115.1 Bacteroidota bacterium | reverse complement strand
TCTTCTGTTTCAGGATATATTGAAAGACAGGGGATTTATTAGATATAAATCCCATTCCAGGTTTAAAATGCGAATCCAATTCCCAGTTTAAAACCTGAAGCGTAGATATCCGACCTTCTGTCTGTGTCCCAGCTATCTTCTACTGCAAAAGGACCAAATGGTTGAGTGTATGCATCCATATAACTCCACTGCGGAGACATGGGAAGGTTATTCCATATGGAATAAGAATATCCCGCCATCACGGTAATATTACCGGTTATTTCGTATCCGGCCGAAATGCTCAGCCGGTAATTTACAGACCGGACAGACTCTGAATATTCAGGAAGGTCAAACTCTCCGGACAAATATTCATATCCTTCCAGAGGATCAAACGGGTACATGTTTCCTTCCATGTCATACAGGGTAAAGGTTTCGCTTTCAACAATATCGTCAATGTCTATGCCTGTGCCGGAAAACGAAGCATCACCGGTTAAGGTTGAAGCATCTGCTTTAAGGGAAAAAGATAAAGAAGGTAAAACCCTCCAGTCAGCTTCAATCCCTGCCAGTAATCCCAGTGAATTAAATGAGGAAGATGATTTTGTCTCAAGGGTAATATCGTTATGATATACATAATCCTGAAAAACTTCAACCAAAATGGAATCTTCAGCTGCTTCATCATAAACCATTTCAGTCCATCTGTCCGTTAGCTCCTGATGCGATGTTATATTCAATGTCTGCTTCAGATTGTCACTCCAGCGGCCATATTGCAGCCCGCCCGTCAGGCTCAGGCTAAGATTGTCATTTTTTATCAGGGGGTGCTGAAGGGTCAACTGAAAAGAGTTAAATGAGATATCATGAGAGGCTTCCCATTGTGATGAACCCCTGTCCGGAAAGTATTCAAATAAATAATCCTCATCCTCATTTTCATCAAGATCTCTGAAACCTTCAGCCCATGTTGCCGGGAACCCCCTGCTGGCGTGAAGGTCCCATCCCATGTTCCAGAAGCTCACAAATCCGTAACCAAACTCTTCCGTCCCGGGGCCGGTTGATAAATTATAGCCAGGCACTTCACCCGATTGCTCATCTGATGCTGTGACCCGGAACCAGGAGAGGCCTGCACGGGTATCTTCAAAAGTATATCCGATATTCAGCTCAAAAGGTATTTCAGCTGCAGGACCGGTTATTACAGGCGCTGTTTTATCTCCGTAATCAAGCCTGATATCGTAAATCACATCTTCAGGAAGGTCCTCTTCCCATGTTGTCATGTCAAATAGCTCTACTTCCGATCCCAGGTATTGCCCTGCTCCTCCAATTGTAAGGAAAGGCAGATAATAAATGCTTAAATCTATTCCGGAGGAGCTGTTACTGGTATTTATTAAGGGGGGTGCATTGAAACCAATGAATTTTTCCACCGGAGTGTTGAAATTTAATTCTTTCCTCTCAGATTCAGCATATCCTGCAGTGAATATGGTGAAAGCCGTTAAAATAAAAAATAATTTCATCCTAATAAAACAGGTTAATCAAGTTAATATTCAATTAATTATGTTTAGCAGGTAATTCATGTTCAGTATTTCAAATGGATGGATCCCCCTGTTTTATTTATTGTATTTTGTGAAACGCAGTATCATGGGGATTCATTAAATCAGCCAATCAATCTGGCGGGAGCCAATCCCGCTTTTTTTCGGGGCAGTCAAGCACATGAAAATAAAAGCCGGGAACCGCATGATGTTTTATATTAAGTTACCAAAAGGGCACCGGGTATCCAATTTCCAGCCGTAAAAAAATGACGAACGGTCGGAATTTACGCCCGGGCGGTAAAATATGAGGCAGGTAGATGATCCCGGGGGCTCAAAAAGCCTAAGCGGAAGATTTTTGACGGTAATATGAGTGGCAGGTATCTGATCAGCAGGGGCCCGGGAAGTTTTTTAACAATACAGGATTTAAGACACAGTTGAGCCAAAAAAAGAGGCGACGGGTTTGTTACTATCAAGTATAACTCACCCGGTCAGCCTTAATGATGCATTTAAGCTGTCTGATTTTACAGTACTATGATTTAAAAGAACGTTGCTATTAAACGATTTTATCCCGGTGCCCTGGCCTCGTTTACTATCAATCTCGGTTAGAGTGTATACTCCATAAGGGTTCCGGAGGGAGAGGAGGCCAGCAGACTTCGCCCTCAGTGCGGAATTTCGTTTAGCGCGGCGTTGGCAAGCATTAAAAAAAGCAATAAACTTGGATTTTATAAAAATAAACTTTATATTTGTTATCTAGATAGATAACATTAAATGCCGACAATAAAAATCATTGATACAATTAAAATTGACATTTACATGCGGGAACATCCTCCGCCTCATTTTCATGCGATATACGCTGAATATGAAGAATTGATAGAAATTGACACTTTGAGTACTTATGTCGGTAAATTGCCCAAACAACAAAGAAAAAAAGTAACAGTTTGGGCGGCAGACAATAAAGAATATCTTTTGGAAATTTTCAAAAAATTAAATCCAGGATTATGAGACGGACTGTTAAAATACCCAGAATAATAAAAATTGAAAAAATATCTGGACACATAATCCAATGTATGTTCAATAATGGAGAGAGCAGACTGTTAGATTTCTCTAAAATATTTGATGCCTGGAATATATCGGAAAATGATTATGAATATCCCTTGCTTGATCCGAAAGAATTTAAGAAAGTTACCCTGAGAAATTATACTTTATCATGGCCAAACATCGAGATAAAAATAAAAAATCCCGATAATGAAATTATGACTGTTCCTTATGAGATAGGTCCTGATGTATTGTACCAATTAAGCGAAGAAGTCGATAATAAATCGAAATACAGATACGGCAGAATAATCAGAGAAGCCAGACTAAAAGCCGGTTTAACACAAGAACAACTAGCCAGGAAAAGTGGAACGACAAGGTTTTATATTTCACGCATAGAGAATGACAAAACTGATTTAGAGATGTCAACATTTCGAAAAATAGTAGAAGCAGGATTAGGTAAAAGCTTGAAATTGAAGATAGAATAAAAATTAACGCTTGCCAACAATTTAGGATTTAAAGCACCGGAACAGGGACCTTTCAGATAAATATTGCTACGGCAATCAGCAGGTCTGTCCCCAGCACGGTCATAACGTTATTTCCCATCGCGGTAACTATCTTGTTGCTGTCGTTATGATGTCTTATAGCCAGAAAACTGGCATTCACTCCAAGAGGCAGCGGGATAAGGGCCAGATATATCCACATGGAAACTATGTCCAGAAGGGGAAGTGCCACAATAATGCCGAAGGTAAGAAGCACCCCGAAGGCATAGATATATGCAGCTTTTTTCTTTCCGAATCTGATCACCAGGTGTTTCCTCCCACCCTGGCGGTCGGCCTCCATATCGGGAAACTCATTTATAAGCAGCAAAAGGGAGGTAAGGATGCCGGGTGGCACTGATATCAGTATCAATTCAGATGTAATAATTTGAGAAACCGGCATTCCGGGTGAGGCGGTCATTGCTATATAGGTTCCGATCACCACAAATGTTCCCAGGGTGAGGCCGGAAAGAAGCTCGCCAAGCATAAGACGCGAAAGCAAAGGCGTATAGAGCACAATTGTCAGTCCACCGAAAAGAGCCAGAACCAGGATGCTCCAGTGCGACACTACTGAAAAGTAGAGACCTATTCCTGAAGCCGCCCCCAGGCAGAGTATTGCTGCCATTAAAACGGAGCGGGGACTGGTTTTGCCGTTTACCAGCATACTGCTGCCACCGTTGAAGGGACTGCGTGTAGTGTTAAAATCGATACCCGTTTTGTAATCCGAGTACTCATTGAAAAGGTTCACTGAAATATGGGCAAGCACCACCCCGGTCATTACGAGAGCTGCATGAAAGAAATTGAAATCACCGTTTACCGGAGAGACGAACTTCCAGGTGACAGCCAGTCCGATACCTACCAGCAACACGGCCAGCACGAGAAAATTAGCCCTTATCTGGGCCATCCATATAGTAAAAGCAGATTGACTTTCAGTCATTTTATTTATATCATTTAATTGTCAAACCAATCAGCCGGCCTATTATTAATTGTCAAAACAATCGGCTGGCCTATTATTAATTGTTAAACCAATTCAGCCGGCCTCTTGTTAATTGTCAAACCAATCAGCCGGCCTCTTGTTAATACCTGAACAAAATAAATACCCGCCAGGTTCAAAATAAATCAAAATAAAATAAATTAAAAGGAAATTTATTTAATCCGGCTGAAATACTTTTCTTACCACATAATAAAACCCGCATTAAGCCGGGATAAAGACATAAATATAAGATCATTTACACAATTATCACCTGCCCGGTCATAAAAAAACAGGTCACAAATAAAATATAAAAAAATATGACACCAAAATCCACAGGTAAAAGTACTTACC
>PXAP01000123.1 GCA_003567115.1 Bacteroidota bacterium | reverse complement strand
GACTGGACACTTCCGGAAGTAATATGCTGGCTTTCACGCAACTCGGTTTTAAGCTTGTCAACAACAACATAGTTTTCATCAAACACACGTTGCAACAACTGGTACTCTTCTGTGTCCTTGCGCTTTTTCAGGTATGTCAACATCTTGATAATCAAGCCACCCATTTCCTGTAGCCGCATTTTTATTTCATTCCTGTTTGATCGATAAACGATTTTGCCAGCTTCCTCCTCGCAAAGCTCCTCAAGTTGAAGTCTTACTGGGCGGGTAAACAGGGAAAGTGCTTTCTTGTCAAGGGTTTTGTAGAACAAGCAGAGGCTGCTGTGTACAATCTCATAACGGGAATACCAAGCGATGTTGCTGCCGATGAGCTTGCTGTCCATACGAATACTTTGGCCATTGACCATAAAGTCCTTGATTTGCCCACGGGTGACCGCATCATAGGTCTCTTGAAAAAGATCCTGCCCGGTGAGCCTTAAGTGTTCCTGGACGCGTTGTCTGAAAAGATAATATGTTGACTCACCTGGCAGCTCATCAGTGATGTTAATCAGGCCCAATGCACTGCGAACCAGCAAATTGAACCGGCATTGCTCAAAAAGTTGCTCATCGCTCCAGCCATAGGATTCCTTGATAACCATCATACTGTAAAGCAATGATACCGATGCGTTGGGTGCTCCCATTCTGTCGCTGTAAAGAACCTGGTAGGGCGTTTCGTCAATCCGTTGAAGGATTTGCATGCGAAACAGGTTGTGCCAGGCTTTCTTATCATCATAGAGCTTCTTGGCTTTACCAGTCAGGTTGCCGGCAACACTGCTGAACAGATCGGTCTGCTTATCGGGGATGGATTGTTTGAACATGACTTTAACTGTTTGGTTAACAGCCTAAAGATAAGAAATTAATTTGAAATATGCAAAAATATCTTATAAATATTTATCAGGTAATATGAAATTTGTGTAAAATATATAATTATTTAAAATTAGTATAAACAACGGGCTCGACTTTTAGGAGTGGGCTCATATGTTAATGTCTTCATAACTTACTGTATCTTTTGAAAATAAGGAAGTCGCTCCAACGGAACAAGAATTTCATGTGTTCGCCCACCAATGATTATTTCACCTTCATCACTTTTCCATCTTCCTTCAGGAAAAATTACTGAGCGTTTACGGGCACCCTTTTCCAGAACCGGAGCTACCAGGATATCATCTCCTAAGAAAAACTGATCCTTTATGGTTTCGTAACCGTTATCCGGGTATTCCAATGCCATGGGTCTTACAATGGGCATACCTGTTTTTGATGCCTCTTTAGCCAATTCTATAATTTTCGGGCCCATTTCTAAGTGAAGATTGGCCATATCAACGCAAATTTGCATGTTTTCATCTGACAGGACCCTCCAGGGTGCAACAGAAAACTGCATCATGGGCATTAAAGCATGCACCTGAGCCGAACGTACAACCAATTCCTCATCGATTATTGCCGAACCCAAAAATGATTGATACTCACCGCCACCAATCATATCTGGACAGGTATAGGCATATCCCATCAGCTTTGCGACATCTGATCGGGTATTAGTTTTTTTAAATCCTCCCATTCATGCGTTTTATCTCTTAGTCTTTGAACAAGGGGTAATCCTGCCATCTTCCACGAAGCACGATATTCATTATAGGGGTATCTCAAACCCACCTCTGCAAAATATTGCGTATGTCTGTTGGGGGTTGATTCTTTATATGAAACTACATCATTAACATAAAAGCCAGCATCGCCAGCATCTAGTTTAAATCCATCAACACCGTATTCTTCCACTAAATGATCCAGTTCATTTATAAACCATTCCATAGTTCTGGGATTACTTAAATCAAGTAATGCACTTGCACCATTCCACCAGCGAATAATTGCTGCTCTGTTTTGGGTATTGGCCCACAATATATCTTGTGTTGTTTGAGGATCCAATATTAACATGCCTTCCTGTGCAAGATACCTGAACATTTCAGAGTCGGCAGTAACAAATGGACATATCCATAACATGACCTTAAAACCCATTTCGTGCAACCTCTTTACCATTCCCTTGGGGTCCTGAAACCTTTCTGCAGAAAACGTCCACGTTCCATAATTGGTTTGCCAGTTGTCATCAATCATAATAACTCCCGGGGGGAAGCCATGATCGAGTATGGCCTGAGCATAATTCAAAATATCCTCTTCATTCTGATTGTACATTAGCTCAATCCAGGTATTATACTGAGGATGCGTAAAAAACATTTCTGGTGGAACTACACCATTGGGAGGAAAGAAGTTATCACTGACATATTGATAGGCGTCTTTAAGATTATTTCCGACTTTGCCATGACTAATGCTTCCGTTTCTTGTGGTGACCAAAAGTTCACCATTGTTAAATGAATATTTAATGGGCTCTTCGCTCCAAACATATCGTCCGTTGCCAGACAATAATAAAGGTTGGGCCTGATTACCCCGGTTATTGCCCCAAAGATCATACTCCACAACACTGGTATTATCATAAGGCGTTTCATGGCCAACAGAACTTAAACCACCCCACCAATACTCACCTGGCTGGATATTTATTTTTACCGTATCAGGTAAGGCCGCAATTAATCGTGAGCTTGCAAAAAACAACAGCAAAAGGATTTTCCCAGTTTTCATAAATAAGTACATTAAAGTTTACAACCATTAACCATCATATATTTGTTCCGACAATAATACATCATTAATCAATGAGGCATTGGACAATAATGTATCAAAAAGGGGATAAAGTTTGTTCTCCAATTGAAGCCGATATGTAACGATGAGATCAGATTTGTTGATTTCACCGGGTTCTTTCCTGATCGATATGATGCTCAGAAAAGGTAGTGTTCTTGAGAATCATAGCACCGGTAATATTGACAGGGTGAGCACATTTGTAAATCTCAACCACAATCCTGCGTTTTTGCCGGGTTCAGCATGATCACTTATAGCCCGGGCACTCCTATTGGCTTTAGTCCCGGTATTCCGGTGTATTGGGCACCAACCCTAAACTTCCAAGAAAATCAAGGCATGCCGCCATGATGTTGTAATTTCTGTCTGTCATGCCCCGAACTTGCCAGATGGTTTCAACAAAAGGCTCTTTATTTTCCATATAAAGCAGTGAATAAATTGCCATCAATGAAACATCAGGGTTTTCGCTTAAACAGAATTTTTTAAGATTTTCTGCGGCAGTTTCGCTTCCCAGCATATCGTAAGCAACAGCAGATGCCAATAAAGCCACCGGTGGGTATTCATCGTCCATTGCATCTATTATGATGGGTAAAAACGGCTGTAAAGTTTCCGGGTTTTGGCTTCTTAAACCCAATATGGCCCAATACCGTACAACTGGGTTATCATTTAAAAGCAGGTCTGTTTGTTTTTGTGCGATTTCATTTCCCCGAAAGCCTGACAGGGATGCGGCTTCATAAATCTCCTTCAAAGGGTATTTTTCTTCATTTAGCCGGAACTCATAAGCAGTTGTTTTTTCCGACAATAGCCCGACTTCATATTCAGGCAGGAACATCACATCACGCGAGCGAAGCACTTCTTCGTTTAACTGAGCACGCATTTTTTCCAGAACGGGTTGAAGCTCCTGTTCTTCGGCAAGGTTTCGGGTTTCCCACAAATCATTTTCTATATCGAACAAAAATTCTGCCGGGCGAGGTTCGAACAAACTTTTCTGCAACGGATTGAGCAAGTTATCTGCCAGATCGGTGCGCATTTGTTGCTTGATCTCACCAATTTCCATATAGCGGATGTAGCGGACTTCGTTCATGTAAGGCATATAATTACGGCTGTAAACAAACCGACCATCGGTTATGGTACGTACCATGTCAATGCCATTATCTGATCGGTCAGAAGAAAGTATCAGATGGTCAACCGGCTGTGAACGTTTTTTCCCTAAAAAGGGTCTCCCTTCAAGATGATCGGGGATTTCGCCACCAGCCAGGCTGATAAGGGTTGGCGCCAGGTCGGTAAAATCAATCAGTTCATCGGTAACCACACCTGCTGTTCCCCAGGGCGACAGATGTTTGTACATTTCCGGAAACCAAACGATAAACGGAACCCGATAACCGTAATTGATACCGTTGGTTTTTCCGCGGGGCATCCCTGTACCGTGGTCGGCATAAAAAAAGATGATGGTGCTATCTTTCAGGTTATCGGCTTCCAAACGGGCCAGCAGCTCGCCAATACGATTATCGGTAAGTTTGATAGAATTATACACCCGGGCAAACTGTTTGCGCATTTCGGGACTGTCGCGATAAAAGGGCGGCATTTCAAACTCAGTTTCGCCAATTCTTTCTTCGGGATCCAGATGTTCAAGTACATTTTCCAGATGCCACTCATAGGGTTCCGTCATGGTGCGCGATTGGTGGGGCTCATGGAAATTGAAT
>PXAP01000107.1 GCA_003567115.1 Bacteroidota bacterium | reverse complement strand
CTTATTATGGATATAAAATAGGAGCTTCTTAACCGCCGTTTTGCAACTTTTGAATCTTTCTTCATATAGGGTCTGTTTACCCGAAATTAAATCATAAAAGCTTTTTATACCTTAACCTCGTCAAACGGTTTATTACTTTTCATTAATCAGCCTATGATCTCTGTCCAACCGAATTTGTCCTTTTCATCACCAAACTGAATCCCGATGAGCCTGGAGTAGATGCTTGTTGAAACCGGACCGGCTTTTCCGTCTTTGCTAAATTTAATCGTTTTGCCTGTTTCCAGATCGTGGACCTCGCCTATGGGAGCAATAATTGCTGCTGTGCCACATGCTCCGGCTTCGTCAAAGCTTTCAAGTTCATCTACGGGAACAGGACGTCGTTCAACTTTCAATCCCATATCCTCAGCAATAGCCATTACACTATCGTTTGTTATTGAGGGGAGGATAGAATCTGATTTTGGTGTTATATAGGTGTTGTTCTTGATTCCAAAAAAATTGGCTGCACCTATCTCGTCTATATATCGCTTCTCTTTGGCATCAAGATACATAGGTGAACCACACCCTGCGTTAACGGCTGTTATGATACCCCGCAGACTGGCAGCGTAGTTGCCGCCTACTTTTATATGACCGGTGCCCAGAGGAGCTGCCCGGTCCGAGTCTCTAACTATTGCAATATTAACAGGGTTGAATCCTTCCTTGAAATATGGTCCAACCGGTGTTACAAAAACCAGGAACATATATTCAGCGGACGGTTTAACCCCCACCTGTGCTCCGGTGCCGAGAAGCAATGGGCGGATATATAATGCAGCGCCTGTTCCGTGAGGTGGAACAAACTGTTTGTTTGTCAGCACAGCTTTTACAACTGCCTTTTTGAATAGCTCTTCGGGGACGGGGGCCATATGAATACCTTCGGCCGAACGGATCATTCTTTTTGCATTCTCCTGCCAGCGGAACAGCCTGATTTTGCCATCTTTGCCCATAAAGGCCTTCATTCCTTCAAAAGCCTGCTGACCGTAATGGAGGCAGGTAGCGGCAATATGTATGTCCAGATGTTCTTTTGAAGTTATTTCCAGCTCCCCCCATTTCCCGTCTTTGTAATAGCACCGTATATTATGGTCAGTTTTAATGTAGCCAAAGGGAAGATTTTTCCAGTCAATTTTTTCTATATGAGGTTTTTCCATTACTTCGGGTTTTTTGCCAAATTTAATAATAATAAAAGAAATGGCAAGGCTCAAACTTTCAAAGTAACGGCAAACGCATGAAAGTCTTATTCCTGCCCCGGGGTATTTATTCTTTTAATTTTTCTTGCACAAGTAATATGTACCGTTGCTGTCTTTCCCTTTAAAAACGGGAGGTCAATTCAAAATGCGAGATACGGCATAACTTTTTAATATTTCAAGACGATCAAACAAATCTGTGACCTCTTTATACAAGTTTCCCTGATTGCCTTAAAGTGCAATTATTTAATCAATTATATCTTTGTCGGAGATTGATCAGGCTTTTCGTTCATTTGCTTAAGTGTTTCAACTTGCTGTATTGAAGATATCTCAGCAAGTTTTTGTGCGGTAAGTGTATAGAATTGGAATGATTTCAGAAAACCGGAAAGGTTTTGTATTAATTCTGTTTTTGAAGAAATCTGGCCGAATAATTTCATCTCTTTGTACATACTGTTAACAGAATCAGCAAAGTTATTTTTGCCAAGGAAAGACAGACGTGCATCTGACAGGACTTTTTCCGGCAATGACTTAGCTAAGGGAGGGAGCAGGGGCATACTGATAAGACGTGCTATTTCCTCTATCTGTTTATCACGGTAATGATATTTTGGAAGGAGTTCTCTGGTGAGTTGATTTGTATAGACAGATCTTTTGGTGTATCCTTTTAAATAGCTCATGCAATCCAATAATGCTGCTGTTTTTACCAGGAGCCTGTCTTCTTCGGACATTTTTTCTGAACCGAATAGAAGTTCACTTTGAGTAAGCAAGTCAACGCAATATTTATAATTATGAAAATATAATGCAGCAGGTAATTCTTCTTCCATCCTTTTTAGAAATACCTCTTCAATATCTTTAAGTCTCAAAAGCTGCAGGTTCAGGAAAAACCGCTCATTGGGTTCCTGTCTATTCATATCGATTGAAAATTCAGGCCTGAAGCCTCTGATAAAGTACATATCAATATTACCCTTATATTTAACAGGCATTTTACCCCGGTAGTCGCAGATAAAAAAATCCTTGACATAATCATAGGTGCTTCCAGATATATTAATCTTACCAGCTTCGCCGGATGACTCCATCCTGCTGGCAATATTAACAGAGTCGCCCCAGATATCATATGAAAACCTTTTCTGCCCCACAACACCAGCTATAACCGGTCCGGTATGTATTCCAATGCGAAGATCCCAGAAATATTCATTCTCTTTTTTGAGCTGCTTCATATACTGCATTATCCTGATAGCAGCAAGTACCACATCAACGGGGTTTGTCCGGTTACTGTCAGGTATCCCCCCGGCAGCCATGTAGGCATCGCCAATGGTTTTGATCTTTTCTATGTTAAATTCTTCTACCAGAGTATCAACCCTGAAAAAGAATTTGTCCAGTTCATCAACAAGCACTTCAGGATTCATTTGTTCGGCAATACGGGTAAAGCCCTCGATATCGCTGAACAAAATACTTACCATATTGTATTTTTGGGTGCGTGCCTTGCCGGTCAGTTTTAACTGGTCTGCCGTATCTTTGGGCAACATATTGGACAAAAGTTCATCCACCTTTTCTTTTTGCAGCAGCAGTTCTTCTGTTCGTTTATTGATAATACCTTCAAGTTTGAACCTGTACCGTGCAAAATTCAGGGATTTTCTCATCATAATGAGTATGACAAGCAATATTGTGGTAAAAAAGATAATAATAAACGGCCAGCTTTTATAAAACAAAAAAGGTCCGGTCAGAACATCTGGTAAAAAAGAAAAATAGCAGGGAGTTATATCAGATGAGTCAAAGAAAAACTGGTGACAAAACCGGTATGGTGATATTGGCGGATTATATGCAGTCGCCGGAATAAAAGAATAAAGTAAAAAGCCGGTACAGAAAGATTTAATCTTATATTTGTGAAAAAATTCAAATATTTTATATATTGATACCATATTTGCCTCGAGATTATTATTTTATTGTATTTTTACGATAAAGAAAGGATTATTGTTTGCAGATAGTTTTATTTTTTAATGATAGTTTTTAAAGCAGTCATCTTAACATATTGACTATAAGGCACAAAAAGAGGTGTGCGAAAGCTTTTTTTGAAGAGTAATTTATTGAGTTCAACTGTGAGATTTATTTATAAAGTGGTTTAATAACCCGGCCCTCCGGGTCGGAATAACAAATACCATATGATATTTCAGGGCTTTGCCCCGGGGTGGTTCATTATTATAAGATACCTGTAGTACCAAATTTAAATAATTGATAATTATGGGAAGGAAGATCAAACCTTTAATGGTTCCATGGGATTTTACCCAGGTTGCCGAATATGCTCTTGAGCATGCTGTAAAGATTGCCAGGATTGATGGCAATCCTGTTTATCTTGCACATATTGCCAAAAAAAAGGAGGAAATTGGTAAACTGAAGGGAGTTCTGGAAGTATATGCCGTTGAGGCATTTAAAAAGTACAGTATCAAACCTAAAGTGATGGTAAAACATGGCACCATTTTTACCGGCATAGGGGAGGCTGCCGATGAGATAGAAGCAGAAATGGTAGTTATGGGAACCCATGGTATGAAGGGGATGCAAAAACTCACAGGCAGCTGGGCTCTGAAAGTAATAGTACATTCCAAAGTCCCCTTTGTTGTGGTGCAATCACCTCCTGAAGACAATAAGTTTGAGCATATTGTATTACCTATTGATTTCCGCAAGGAAGATAAGGAAAAGGTTAACTGGATCGTATATCTTTATGAGCACTTTAATTCAAAGATACACATTATTAAACCTGAAAAGTCTGACAGAAAACTTCTGAAAGGGGTGAATATGAATATTGCATTTACCAGAAAGATCCTTGATCAGAAGCATGTAAAGTATGACATGATAGTTGCGCCCGGGAAGAAATCATTTGCAAAGGAGACAATGGAATATGCAGTCAAAATTAACGCCGAACTCATTGTTATTATGACGACCAAAAATATCGGACTGGCCGATTATGTAATGGGTGCGGATGAGCAGTATATAATTGCCAACAGTGCAAAAATACCGGTAATGTGTATTAATCCCCGTCCCGGACTTACAACCGGCGGTTTTGCCGCTATGGGAGGCTGACATATTTTGGATATGGATTCCTTTGACGGGGTAATATTTTATTATGTCACAGAAAAAATTATGGTTAACGGGGACATAATAACTGATATAGATTCCTTTGCCAGGGGGAAGTCATAAAATATTTT
>PXAP01000052.1 GCA_003567115.1 Bacteroidota bacterium | reverse complement strand
TAGAAGTTACAACTGTTATTGTTACTATCCATCCCAATTGCCTGAACAAAACACCTGTCATTCCCCCTACCAGGGTCAGAGGAAGGAATACTGCCACTATAACCAGCGTGGTAACGATAACCGAAAGCCATACCTCATTGGTTGCATATATGGCTGCTTCGCGGGGACTGGTACCGCGTTCGATATGCCTTGATATATTTTCCAGCACAACAATGGCATCGTCAACTACCATACCGAGGGCAATTGCAAGGGATGCCAGGGATATCACGTTCATGGAGCTGTCGGTCATATAAAGATAGACAAACGATACTATCAGTGAAATGGGGATGGTAAGTACAACAATAAAGGTGGCTCTCCATTTACCCAGAAAAAACAGAACGACCAGAACAACGAAGAGAAGCGCCCAGAACAGGGTTTGCGACAGGTTATTTACAGAATCACTTATAAAGACTGAAGTATCGACAATTTCACGTATCTCGATATCGGGCGGCAGGTTTTTTTCGAGCCCGGTAATGGCGCTTTTCACCTCCCGGGCTATCCTTACAGTATTGGCACCTGCCTGCTTCATCACAAACATGCGTACACCCTGGTTACCGTCTATTCGTTCTTCCTGGGTAAAATCCCTTAGGGTATCGCGCACTTCAGCAACATCGTGAAGGAATATGGTGCGACCCTGGAAATCTCCTATCACGATATCCTCCAGCTCATAACTTTCATTGAACTCTCCCTCTATACGCAACGGATAGTCCATCATTCCCATCCTGATATTTCCCGAGGGCAGGTTTATATTCTCGGCTGCGATCAGGTTCCCTATATCTTCAATGGTAAGGTTGTATGCATCCAGCTTAACAGGATCGGTCTCAACATATATTCTTCGCGCCGGTTCACCGGCCAGTCCTATGGAACCTATACCTTCAATCCTGTTCAGTGGATTGATGATCTCTTCCTCAAGAATCCTTCCCAGGCCCTGATAGCTCTCATCGGCTGTTACGGCATAAAATATTATGGGCATCATGGCCAGATTGAACTTGAAAATGCTGGGACGGTCAACCCCGTCAGGTAAATTATCATAAATAAAATCAATGGCATCCCTGACCTCATTGGTTGCTTCATTAAGATCCGCACCCCAGTCAAACTCAAGAGATATAACCGAAAGGTTGTCACTCGACACTGAACTGATCTCAACCAGGTTGTCAACCACATTAAATGCATCTTCCATCGGTCTGGTCACGTTTGTTTCTACCTCACCGGCATCAGCTCCCGGATAGGTTGTCATAACAGAAATAAACGGAGGATCAATTTCCGGGTACAGGTCTATCGGTATATATATAAGTGAATATATACCCATCACAATCACGGCGGTAAATATCATCAGCGTGGTGATGGGTTTGTTGACAGCGTTTTTATAAATACTCATAACAATAATTGATTATTCTGTAATAAAACTAAATTTAACCGTTTACCTTCCTGATCATTACCTTACGGTAACTGCGACTCCGTCTATCAAACGTGCCTGACCGGCAACGATAAGATTGTCACCTTCATGTATCTCATCAGAAACGATTTCAACCATATCATCAAAACGATCTCCAATCTCAACTACAACTCTTTGGGCTTTTCCGTTCTTTTCAAGAAAGACAAAACGTTCATTTGATCCCCCAACCCTTAGCACTGCAACAGCAGGTACAACAATAGCTTCAACCTGATCATATTCAATAGTGGCCCGGGTAAACATTCCGGGACGGAGCCTTTCATCGCCGTTGGATATAATCATTTCAACGGTAAATGAACGTGACATGGGATCAATTGTAGGAAACACCCTGGTTATGGTAGCGATAAATTCATTCCGGGGATAGACATCAGATGATATTGTTACCGGCATACCGGTGTGTATATCGGGATAATATTTCTCTGAAATGTTTACCCGCGCTTTTAGCCGGGATGTCTGGACAATGGACAGAACAGCAGATTTCCCGTCCTGGGTAACCGGAGTTCCGGTATACATATCTCCATTCTCGAAATATCTGCCGGAGACATTCCCGGTAAAAGGAGCATGAAGCCGGGTATTCTCCCTCAGAAATTCCACATTTGAAAGTGCCACTTCATACTGTGTTTTTATCTGGTCATATTGCTGCCGGGAAACACTGCCCGCCTTTATCAGTGTATCGAGCCTGCGATACTCCTTTTCAATATTCTCCAGCTGCAAAAGGGCCTGCTGCAACTGGGTTCTGTCCATTTCAACCAGTAACTGTCCCTCTGAAACATTTGTGCCGGCATCAACATGTATTTGTTCTATCCGGCCGGGAGAAGCCGGGGCAAGATACAATTTCCTGTAAGCCCCGAGGTTTGCCGAATAGGTTAAGCTTCTTGCAATTTCCCTTGATTCCAGTTCCATTACCCTGACAATCTCCTCCCGTTCCGTGTCAGATGAAGTTACCCCGTTACCGGTTATTTCACCGGAAGGGGAAGAGCATCCGGTAAATGCAAGCAGCGTTACTGCTACAGGAACTATTGCGATAAAAATACCTTTAATGTTCATTTTATTGATGTTTTGTTTTGTTATCATTTATTCTCATTATTTATTGCTGAATTATACGCCGCTGTTTATAATCCGGTAATTAAAGTTTTGCCCGGTTATTATAAATCATGAAGAAGTTTATCCATTTCAACTTGTGCTTCAAGCAGTTGCAGCAATGCAGAAATATAGCTGTTTTCGGCTTGCAGGTAGTTATTGTTTGCAGTTGTAAGATCAAGACTTGAAACCATACCCTGCCCGAATTTCTGTTTAATGTTATCAAATACCCGTTGTGCAACCTCCACATTTGACTTCTGACTTTCATATTGCTCGAGTGCATTATTCAGGTTAAACCGTAATTGTTGTTCCTGTATCATCAGCTGTTCTGACAGGAGTTCCTGCTGGTTTTGAGCAATGTCCAGGTTTACTCTGGCCTGGCGTACCCGGGACTGCCTTATGCCGCTTGAGAAAATCGGGATACTTACATTAAAACCGATAACATGGTTTGGTTGAATATCGAACTCGGGTTTAAGCAATTTCTCAGTATAATTATAAAACCCCATAACAGTAGGGAGATAAGCAGCCCTTTCCAGGTCAACCTGCTTCTCAGCAAGGCCGGTCTGCAGTTCCATTAACTGATAATCGATATTATCCTGAATACGGAAGGGAGTCAACAAACTCCCGCTGAAATCAGCACGATCTACAACGTAATCCAGATCATCGCTCAGGGTTATCTCAACTCCGGCCTCTAGCCCCATCTGAAGCCGCAGCATATTAAAGGCAAGCTCAACCTGCCTGTCGGCAGCTTTAAGGGCATTCTCAAGCATATTGGCCTGAACCGTTAACTGGTCAAAATCGACTTCCTCTGCAATTCCGGCATCTACCAGAGCCCTTGTTTTATCCAGTACATCACGCATATTATCCAAATTTGCCTCAACGATTGATTTTGATTCCAGAGAAACCAGTACCAGATAATAACCCTGCGTTACCTGGGCCTTGATTTCCAGCTCAGTCTTTTCCCTGCTGGCTGCAGTAACCTCCTCATACAACCTTGCAGTCCGGATGCCCACTATATAGCTTCCACTGAAAATCAATTGCCCCACCGAAAGGTTGAGGTTACTGGTCGGATTGAATTCAATTACCGACGTCCCAGGTCCCACAGTTATTTCAGCTGTAGAACCGAAAAAATTGTTATAATCAATTGCGGCATCTACCTGGGGTAATCCCTGTGCGATGGTTTCCCGCAATCTGAGGCCGGCCTCATCAACAGCAAGTCCGGCAGTGATCAGATTTTTATTGTATTCAAGGGCATAGTGCCTGGCACTGTCAAGGCTGAGATTCACCTCAGTCTGAGCCATGGCAGGCACACAAAAAAGTATCAGTGCTGCATATGCCAGTGAAATTTTTATAAATGACTGTTTTAACATATTATAATTTATTACTGGTTATAGGTGTATTTATCGTTTTAAACTTAAAAAACCAATTTGTTATATATAGTTTTATATTATCAAATATATTCAGTGTTTCAAAAAGGTGAATCCCGGTTGTCTGTACATAAACTTTTTGTGAACAAGCACCTGCAGGTACATTACAGATAGATCAACCTTCACTGTATTTTTCAATCAGATCAAGTCCTTTCCGGGTTGCTATTCCCCGTACAAAATTTATCATTATGTTTTCAAAAACAACAGTTTTGGAAAACCGGTCCGATGGAAAAATATTTTCATCGGACAGAATCTGTAACTGCTCGTTGAGCAGTTTTGCCACAATCTCTATATCTATGTTTTTTCTGAACAAACCCTGGTTAATACCCTTTTTAATAATCACGCAGGTTTGCGAAAGATGCCTGTCATAATTTTTAGTATATGTCTCCTTCCATACCCCGTAATGATACTTCTT
>PXAP01000100.1 GCA_003567115.1 Bacteroidota bacterium | reverse complement strand
TTTAGTGTTTTTTTTGACATTTTTATATAAAAACATTTTCCCTACTGCTCACCAAGTATATCTGCCGGATCCTGATTCGCTGCCATAACCGAAGGAATAAATCCCGCTGCCACAGCAAGCACCGGCGCCAGCAAAATACCGAAAATGATAAGGGGAAAAGTTATAAGACCTGCCGGTCCGCTAAAGGCATGTTCAAAACCACTCCATGACATCCCCACAACAATGCCGGTCAGACAACCGGCAATACCTGCAACTATACCCATCAAAGCAGACTTACCCAAAAAAATCTGAAGAACCTGGTGACGCCTGAATCCAATTGCACGCAAAATACCTATCTCATGCTTCCTCTCACGCACATTGTTCAATATAAGCACGAAAATCCAAACCGAGGCACCGGCAATAAGAAGTACTATAAGAACAGAAGCCAGACGCTCTTTCTCCTCCCTAATCTCCATCTGGTGAACTATCTCTGCATGTAATACCTCTTCATGTAATTTCGCGGCTCTTTGCCTGACATCAGCACGGGCAGAAATAAGTGAGCTGAACTCAAATATCTGCGCGTGGGGAAGCACAGCGCTCACCTCCCTCTTTACCTGTCCCAGCTCCTCGGTGGCACATACACATTCAAGTGCAAGAATACCATTTATCAGCCCGGGCCTGCCCAGAATAGACTGTGCCCTGTCAAGCGGTATCCAGACACTCAGATCATCCCGGGTACCGCGCCTGGAGTAAACCCGGTTAACCTCAAACCTCTCGCCTCTTATACTTATTATATCACCAGGCCGGAGATTCAATGATACCGCAACCTCCTCGCCCAGATCGGCTTTGCCGTCCGGAACCCTCTCCATAATCGGCGAGCGGTACTCGTCATCATCGGTCAGATGAGCAGGTTTGCTGTAAACGGGAACCTGACCGCGAATACCAGATAAAAAAATTTCAGTATCATGCTCCTGCCAGTAAATTTTCTCCTGCAAAACAGGCATCAGGTGATTAAGAGTGGTAATACCGCTTTCAGCAATTTTCCATACATCATCATAATCAAGATATGTGCTTGCATATCCATCCCTCTCAAGCTCAGGAATGCTCTGACTGCCATTAAGAATAAGAACATTATATCCCATATTGCGCATGATTATCCTGTAATCATCTTCAAGCTGCGCCATCTCAGCCCTCAGTTCCCTTTCCTTCTCAATGAACAATTGTTCGGTTGCAAGTTCATCGCCCCGGAGCAATATCAACGCTGCTACAAAGCCGGCAGTGGCAATCAGAAGGGAGAGAACACCTGTTATGAAACCAAATTTCTTATGCCTCAACTCATTCTTGATGATAACCCATATATTCATTCCTTTTCCGGTTATATTTTTTAATTCCATCTATTTCATGTGTTTAAATTTGACAAATCCATGGTCACATGGAACACCCATTATTTAGTCATGCGCAAGTGAGCAAATTTTTTTTTAACGGGTGTTTCGGCTATTTAATATTTCTCCAGTATAAAACAAGACCGCCAACTAAAACAAGTCCGATTACTCCGGCAAAAACCAATGCTATAACATTTATAAAGTCCGATTTTTGACCCGGTTGATTCCTGACAACACCTGAGCTCTGCCCATCAGTAACATCAGAATATGCCGGTACAGTCTCGCCCTCTTCTCTTTCTCCGGTTGTTTCTTCATACCCGGACCCGGCTGGTGATGCTGAATCATAATCAAGACCGTGGCCTCTGCCTGTTTCAGTACGGGTAACTTCTGATGCAGCGGCGGTAACATCTCTGCCTGAAAGTGACTCTGCACCTTCATAAACACCGGTCTCTGCCCCGGTTCCTTTTATTTCTGATGTCTCCGACCTGTCATTCTGATCTGCCTGCCGGTCACCCCCGAAAATATCAAGGTATACCACCCTGTCGGTATCAGTCTCACGCTTTTCTTCTGTTTTGCCGGCTGCTGCAATACCAAGGCGTTCATCAGTTGCCGATTCCAGCTGGCGTTTGACTTCCGCTTCCCGGCTGCTGAAATCTCCCATCCCGCTCAGAGGATTTGCCAGGCTAGCATCAGATATATTCTCAACAACATTATCCCAGTCCATCGCCATCAAAAGATCCACTCCCGGATTAAGCAACTTGGCCTGGCAGGAACAAGGTCCTGTCAGAAACTCAGCTGCATCCCTAATATTCCATTCGTTAATTCCTTTACCCACTATGGCCCAGAGAGCAATGCCGCGGCCATAAACAGGAAAAACCATTGGCTCGGATTCAAAATCCTTCAGGTCATTTTCGCTGTTCACAAGCATTTCTACCAGGTACGCTTCACGGGGGTCATCACGTGATACAGTTACCACCTCAAAATTAACTACAGGCTTTTTTTCATCGTTGTCCCCCGGAGAGCTTTTCCACCATAATTCCAGATCCGGCAATACAAGAGTTTGCTCAAGACGTCTTAATTGCTTGTTAAGCAGATCGATTGCATCACGGTCTTTCCTCCTGTCACCGCTTTCCAGGAAAATCCATACAGCAGTGGCATCATCAACAAGTTTGCCGGCAATGGCTTCACGCGCCGGCGAATTGACCAAAAGATCAACATTTTCTTTGTTTAACGGACCTGACCATATAACCTCATTGATCCCGCTTACCCTGGGGTAACGCAGAACTACCCAGGGAAATTCCGGGGGAGAAATATTATTCAGATACCCCCTTGATATATCATCAATATTCCCCTTAATATCAAGATTCCTCAGTTCCAGATTTGCTGTTATCTCTCCTCCACGGGACGCACTGAGAAGATAATTCACCAGTTCCTCCTCCCCGGGATCAAATGAATTTTCATAAAATATCTCAATGCTGTAAGGATCTGCGTCCCAGAACTCAAGTGCGTACCTGAAAACGGGAATGGGGCAGGCTTTAATGTTAAACGGGCTTGCCAGGTTGATTCCGGTAACAATCAATATTAATATTAATATCTTCATTGACATAAATTTGAATTGCAAAATTAATAATTTTTAGTTTATCTTAAAAACCCGCGTCTTTTAGGCGCGGTAATGTACTGGCCTGGCTTTGCCCGAAAGGCATGTGCGCTAAAAAAATTCGCGGTGCACAGCAAAAATAGGGCTTAAAGCCACCTCTTTCAGGGGTGGATAGTCCGATTTTAGCGAATTTTTTACTCGCTTTTTGAATTATATAAAAATCATTTTCAGTGACCTCGTACTTTATAAACCCCTGTCGAACTGCCATAATATATTTTTTATTTAACTTCATTTCTGACCCGGCGGGTCGGGTTATTGAAGAAAATCTTCGAAATTGACTATCCCTGACTCATTTATAACCAAAAACTTGTATTAGAATAGGTCTGAAGACGAAGCTGTTTGCCCGTCCATCACTATTTCAACACAACCTTCGCCTTCTGCCTTATGAGTGCATATTCCCGTTTACTCTTCCATCACTATTTCAATACCAGAGATAACCGCTGAATTTACCTTGCCTGAAAACCCGATTTCGAGAATATTGTCAACCTTAACTCCACTAAACTCCTTTCTTAAAACACGCCTTGATCCGCCTACCTCACCGGCAATATCAAAATTCTCAAGAACTTTTTCACCCTGCAGGGAAACATCAAAGACCCGGCCTCCGGCAGGTATATCCTCAGGTTCGGCAAAATAGAGGGTCACGTTGTAGTATTTCTCTTCGTCAGAACCTTCCGGCACCAGGTCGATCGACAGGGATGTAATACCTTCAACACCGTAAGAGGCCACCCAGTCATACTTTTCATCTCCGTTTTCTATCCAGGTTGCATGATTTCTGAACCAGCTGTGGGAGCCTGATTCCATTTTAACCGGCAAATCAGGCCCTGCACCGTAAACTTTGGGATATTCGAGCCACAGCACACCATCCTCCCTCCTGTTTCCCTGACCGGCAAAATTGATACCCAGCGAGCGAATGGCTTCGCTTCCCTCTGCCAGCCTGTTGAGGGTCCACATCTCTATCCCGGCACCGGGCATATGCGCCAGTCCAACGCTGGTCTGCAGCGGATATGAACATGTGCAGGTCCGGGTATAATCAGGTGCATTAAGTATTCCGTCAGCTGCAACCATATTGTTGGTGCATCCGGCCCTGAAACCTCCCAGGTTACCGGTACCTCCGAAATTCAGCAGATCTGTATATCCGGCAGTTCCCGAGCGGAACATTACAAGATATTTGCTTGAATTCATGGTGCCGCATCCATAATACCTGTGATAGTTCCAGCGATACTTCTCGTTGGTTAATGGATGATCTTTCAAAATATAATCACCGTTGTAAGGATTCAATACCGGTTCACCGGGTTTGCCCGGTATTATCATATCGGGGTGAAGGCCAAGCGAACCGGAATACTGTTGCTGTCTGTTTTCCCAAAGGCTATTTCCTGTCTCTCCCGAACGTGCTACCAGGTAAGTGCGGG
>PXAP01000133.1 GCA_003567115.1 Bacteroidota bacterium | reverse complement strand
AGCTCCGATAGCCATCAGGTGCACCCCGTGCACACCTTCGATATTTTTCAGCTCTCCGATCTGTTCCAGGGCAATCTTTCTTCCTTCGGCTTTTTGATCTTCAGCCTCTTCCATCCTTTTGACAATACTATCGGTAAATGATATCCCGGAAACATTGTCCTTCATGTATTTGGCCATACGTGCGGATTTCAGCGGTGTGATACCGGCAAGGATATAAACTTTTTCATGCAGTCCCTTCCCTCGTACCTCTTCCATCCACTGTTTGAACCTCTCCATATTGTAGATCACCTGGGTCTGGATAAAATCCGCCCCGGCATTTATCTTCTTTTCAAGTCTCATAACCCGGAATTCCAGGGGCTCGGCAAAGGGGTTGGCCGCGGCGCCGATGAATATTCTGGGTTCCACCACAGGGCCCTTTCTGCCGTTCCTGATCATATCTCCGCATTCAAATTGCTTCTCCTCGCGCATTTTATAAAGCATGCCGATGAGCTGCACGGAGTCAATATCAAACACATTTTTGGCATTTGGATGGTTCCCGAACGACTGGTGATCGCCCGAAAGGCATAATATGTTCTTAATGCCCAGGGCGGCCGCTCCCAGCACATCGCTCTGGATAGCCAGCCTGTTCCTGTCGCGTGTTGTGATCTGCACCACCGGCTCAAGGTCCTGCTCAAGGCAGATAACCCCCGAAGCCAGGGAAGAGAGGCGGGCAATGGCCGTTTGATTATCGGTAATATTAGCTGCATCAACATATCCTTTCAGACATTTCGCCTTTTCAACCACATCATTCCTGTCGGCGCTTTTCGGGGGTCCCAGTTCGCCGGTCAGGGCAAACTCCCCCGAGCGCAAAACCCTTTCCAGGTTGCTGCCTGAGCTTAATTTATTACTGTCCATATTATTCGTTGCCTCTATTATTATTTTCCTGTCTCAAATATCCTGCCCTTCTCATCAAACACTAATTTCCCCTGCTCATTAAACATCAAATTTCCCCTGCTCATCAAACATTATATCCTGCCTTGCAACTAAGGTAGCCGGGGTTGTGCAGGTTCCCGGGGACCCGGGTTTCACTCATCAATAACCATATCATCACTTGTAATTGCGGTACTCAATAGTGCACAGGTGCCGGAGTTCCCGGGTTTCACCCATCAAACATCATATCCTCCCTTGCAACCCTTCTGGGTCCCCCGTCCCTGGCGGTCGACCATTTCTTGGGTGGTTTTATCTCCATCAGTTTATCCAGCTTACCGAGCTGTTTAAACCGTTCGTATATAAGCTGTCCCGCACATTCAGTATTTTCCGGGTTCACTTCGCACATGCCGTTCGCAGAGCCGCCGCAGGGTCCGTTCATCAGGCTCTTTGCACACCGGGTAATTGGGCAGATGCCTTCATATTGATCCAGCACACATTCACCGCAACCCGCACAACGCTCAGACCATAGTCCCTGTGAGATGTTGGCCCCGAAGAACTTTGTGTTCACACCAGGCCTTACTATCACACCTGGAAACAGTTCGACAATATACTGCACACCAACACCGCATCCCAGTGAAAGGACCACATCGGCCTCCTTTATTTTACCGGTGACAGCTTCGTCAAAAAACTCCCGGTCGCATTGACGGGTGATGGTCTGCTCCTCAATATTCAGCTCCGCGTTATTTTGCCTGGCTGCCAGCTTCAGCTGTTTCGAAAGCACACCCGCTTCATTTTCCCCGCCTGCCATACAAACGGTCATGCAGGTGCCGCATCCCATAACCAGGATGTTATTGTGATTTTTGACAAAATCATAGATCTGCTCAAAAGGTTTCTGCTCTGCAACAATCATATTAATCCTTTTTTTTGTTAGCCGTTAACTTTTTAATTGCAGCACTGACTTTTGTTTCCGGTATCTTGTTTTTCCCCTTCCGGGGAAGAAAACTGCTGCCGGTCATCCGGTTCTTTATCCTTATTGCCGTCAAGCTGCCGGATCTTGTCAGTGAACTTGCGGGCGGTTTTGGCAAAAAGAGGGCCTTCCGAAGCAGGTATATAGAACATTTCAAGCCTCTCCGGGTCTATACCCGCCTCCCGTAGTTTCTCCCTTGCATGAGACACTCTTTTTACAGCCCTCACGTTTCCTTCAAGAAAGTGACAGCTGCCTATCTCACAACCCGCCACCATCACCCCGTCAGCTTCATCAAGAAAAGCCTGCAGCAACATATTTACATGCACTTTGCCGGAGCACGGCAAACGCACGATATGAATGTTCGTAGGGTACTGCTGCCGCATAGTTCCGGCCAGGTCAGCTGCCGTAAATGCACAATAGTGACAACAAAAGGCAATTATTTTAGGTTCTTTTTCCCGCATTTCTCCAACATTGTTATATTTCCGGGAACACCCCCTATTAATCTGTACATATTATGGTTATCAATATATTTGTCAATTCGTTACAAAATCATCATCTGAATAATTCAGTGTTTCAATTCTGTTGGATTACCCATGTCTTTTATAAATGCATTTTTTTTGTTACAACGTATAATAGATGATTCATTCCGGAAACACCTGTTTAATTATTTTATTTCAACAACACTTTTCTCATTTACTGACAAAATATTTTTGACCAGGGCACATTCCTGCTCATCCGTAAAGGTCAGCAGCTGTATTGCGCCTGCAGGACATGCTGAAGCACAGTTTCCGCATCCCTGGCAACCAGCGGGATCAACCTCAGCCTTTCCGTTTTTATTGATAAACGGGGCACTGAATATGCATTCCCTTATACATGTAAGGCATGAGGCACATTTCTCTTCATTAATTACCGACACAACCCCGCCCACTTCAAGGAAGTCTTTTGAAAGGATTGTTGACGCCCTGCCCGCTGCCGCTACACCCTGCATTATGTTCTCCTCTGTATTTTTGGGAGAATGCGCCATCCCGCATACAAACATCCCTTCATTTGCAAAATCCACCGGCCGGAGTTTTATATGGGCCTCCATGAAATTGCCGTGCTCATCCAGCGGAAGCTTCATCAATTCTGCCAGCCGTCTGTTGGTATCCTTTGTAGCTTCAATGCCGGCGCTCAGTACAAGCAGATCGCAGTCCAGCGTAACATAATCATTGATCACAGTATTTTTAACCTTTATGCTGAGCATATTTTCATTTTCTTTAACTTCCGGATATTCCTCATCCGGAAAATGGATGAATTTAACGCCCAGCTCCCTTGCTTTGCGGTAAAAGAGCTCACGGATAGTGTATGTCCTGATGTCCCGGTAAAGAATGTATACATTGGAATCCGGGTCCTTTTCCCTGATAGTTATAGCATTTTTGATGGCTTCGCTGCAGCACACACGGGAGCAGTAATTATGCTCATCATCGCGGCTGCCCACACACTGGATCATAACCACCGTTCCGAATTTTTCTCTTTTATCGATCTCAAATTCAAGGCTCCGCTGGGTAATCACATTCCTGTTTTTCCCGTACAGAAAGTTTCCGGGTTCATATTCTTTTGCCCCGGTTGCAATAATGATCACTCCGTGGTCAATTACCGTTTCATCGTCGTCAAGGGCGGTGGTAAAATTACCTATTGAGCCGCTTACCGATTTGATATTGTTGCTGAAGTGGATATCGATCAGTTCCTCCTCCTTCACCTCCCTGATTTTCTCCTTCAAAAATTCCTGCCAGTCCTCGCCATTGATCTCCCTGTTCAAAAAATGCATATTGCCACCCAGCTCACTCTCCTTTTCTATAAGGTGAACCTTGAAACCCTGTCTTGCCAGGGAAAGTGAAGCTGTCATGCCGGTAATCCCCCCTCCTACGACCAGGGCGTTATTATTGACCGGTATTGTTTTAAGTTGCAGAGGCTCGAGATACTGTGCTTTTGCCACACTTCCCCTTACCAGGGCTTTGGCTTTTTCGGTTGCCGGCTCCGGCTCATTCTGGTGTACCCAGGAGCACTGTTCCCTTATATCGGTCATTTCAAAAAGATACTTGTTTAATCCGCCTTCGCGCAGGGTTTCCTGGAACAGGTCTTCATGGGTACGCGGCGTACATGAGGCCACCACAATCCTGTTAAGGTTATGCTCACCGATGAGCTCTTTTATCCGTTTTTGGGTATCCTGGGAGCATGTATATATTGTATGCTCTGAATAAACTACGCCTGGCAGGCTTTTGGCATATTCGGCAACAGCTTTAACATCCACTACCGATGCTATATTTATGCCGCAATGACAGATAAACACCCCTATCCGGGCTTCGGTCCCTTTGACTCTCTTTTCCCCCGGATATTTTTTCGCCGATGTCTCGGTGTTCCGCGAATCTTTGAGCACCTCACCGCTTAATGCCGCTGCGGAGCTTCCATGTGTGACTGCTTCAGGGATGTCTACAGGACCACTTCCGGCACCGCACAGAAAGATCCCCTTGCGGGTTGACATGAGAGGCTTCAGCGATCCCTCCATAAAAAACCCGAACCGGTCCCGCT
>PXAP01000254.1 GCA_003567115.1 Bacteroidota bacterium | reverse complement strand
TATAATTAATATTATGTTAAATTGATAATTATTTATTAAAAAAGGCAGGATATGCTCCTGCCCTTCTTTTTGTATTTCAGATATTCAATAGGTATTTCAAATATTGAAATCTATATCTCGGAAATTCATTCCTCCTGATCTTTTACTCCAGGGGTTCCCTTCCGAGTTTTCTGTTCATTTCCTCGAGCTTCTCTTCATAACCAAGCCTGTAATATATAATTCGCAAGGTCTCCATGACTTCAGGAGTTTCTGGATTAATTTCGTGAGCCCTTTCAAGGTATGGTACAGCCTGTGCCATAACATCAAATGCTTCATCCCGTGCTTTTTCATATTCAGCAACCTCTACTATCTCATTAGCTTCCTCGAGCATACTTACTGCCTCATTATAATACATCACACCCATATTATAATTACCATCAAAAAAATCCGGATCTAAATCAATTGATCTCAGATAAGCTTCCTTTGCTTTATCCGGTTCTTCAAGCTTTTCATGCAGCATGCCTTCTGCAAAATGAAATGAGGGATTTTCGGGTTCCTGTTCTTTGGCAAGCTCAAGATATTCAAGGGCTGTTTCAGATTGTTCGGCATTGATATAGAAATTAACAAGCTCGACCAGAATAACATTATTCTGCGGATATTTTTCAAAACCTTCCTGAAGGATCAATTCGGCATTGGTAGAATCACCAAGTCCCACATATGCATCTTTCATTATTGCATATATGTCACCCTCACCATAATCCAAATCTTTAGCTCTGCCCAGATATTCAATTGCTTCTTCATAATCCTCTGCCAGTGTAGCTACAAATCCGGTATTGAAAATAAGACCGGTATCAACTGGTTCATCATAATAAGGTGAATCAGCAATTTCGACAGCTGTTTTAAAGGAATTAAATGCATCCGAAAAATCCCTTTCTTCATAGGCAAGTACTGCCTGACTTATATACTGTCCGTGAAGGCGTAAATATGCATCCTCCAATCTGCCCTCCTGCCTGCTACCGAAAATCCTTTGAAAAAAACCGGGTTCTTCTTCTTCCAGCAGCACACTAGCGCGTTGAAAAGCTGAATAGGCCTCATCAAGTGGATTTTCATGGATCACTTCAGTTTCTTTCCAGCCTACCAGCTGACCATCTTCAAAATATATTTCTATTTTATCATAAACCAGAACATGCCTGATTCCCATTTCTGTCTCTGTGGAATATTTTTCTTTGGGATCACCTTTGAAAAGCATTAACTCATCTTCAGTCATACCAAAATATAGAACCTCTATATTAACATCAAAAATATCCTGGAATATAATACCCCTGTCAACCCATGTTCTAGGTCTTTGACCGTGTCTTTCATGTTCTATCCTATCTTCATTTCGCTCAAGCCGTCTTTCGATAGATTCATGTGTCAGCCCCTCATCAGTGAGGGGAACTTGTTCCTGGGCTTCCGATAATACGGAAAAACCAAGAATTGAAAATACAACTATTAAAAATCTTTTCATGATGTAAAATCTTTTAAAAATTTAATTAAATATTCAACATTAACTTAATATAATTGACCCATAAAGGTATAGCATATTTTATTTATTTTAATGGCAAATTTCCTGCCAAAAACTGATATTTTGTATCACCCTAATTATCAACAATATCAGATCCGGAAAGAATATCGTTATCAGAATCATTTTCCTCTACTATAGCTACTGAGGCAACTTTTTCACCCTCACGTACATTTATCAGCCTCACACCCTGCGTTGTACGTCCGGTTGTTCTTATTTTGCTTACTTCCAGCCTGATAATGGTTCCTGATTTTGTTATAACCATCATGTCATCAGTATCGGTTACTTCCTTAATATTTACCAGTTTCCCTGTCTTTTTATTAATATTCATGGTTTTAACCCCCTTCCCTCCCCGGTTGGTTATCCTATAATCACCTATTAATGAGCGTTTACCATATCCATTCTCAGAAACAACCAAAACGTCTTTATTTTCTTCTTCTATGCATATCATGCCTATTACCCTGTCATCATCATCGGCTAAAGTAATACCTCTTACTCCACTGGCAGTCCGTCCCATTGGTCTTACATATGATTCGGGAAATCTAATGGCTCTTCCCGATCTGACAGCTATGACAACCTCAGCATTCCCGCCGGTTAATTTGGCCTCAATCAGATGATCACCTTCGCGTATTTTAATCGCATTGATGCCTTTTAATCTGGGTCTTGAGTAGGCTTCAACAGAAGTTTTCTTAATAATACCCCTGGCTGTACACAGAAGAATATAATTATTTTTAATAAACTGTGGATCTGTTAGATCTTTAAGGTTAATGAAAGTTTTGATTTTATCATCGGGCTCGATATTAATAATGTTCTGAATTGCCCGGCCCTTTGATGTTTTTGCTCCCTCAGGTATCTCATAAACTTTCAGCCAATAGCATTTACCTTTTTCGGTAAAAAAAAGCATGGTGTTGTGCATAGTAGCAACAAAAAGGTGTTCAAGAAAATCTTCCTCACGCGTGCTGCTTCCTCTCGCCCCAACTCCACCTCTTTTCTGGGTTCGGTAATCGGAAAGTGCGGTTCTCTTAATGTAACCCAGGTGAGATATGGTTATCACAACCTCATCATCAGCATAGAAATCTTCCGGATTGAATTCACCTTCATCCGGGACTATTGCAGTTCTGCGTTCATCTCCAAAACGTTCTTTGATATCCAGCAGCTCATCTTTAATAATCTGCATTTTCATCTCTTCACTATTCAGTACACTTCGCAGGTATTCAATTAACTTAAGCAATTCATTGTATTCATCCTTAATCTTATCTCTTTCAAGTCCTGTAAGCCTTTGTAGTCTCATATCAAGAATGGCTTTGGTCTGCGCTTCGGTTAGCTCAAAATTTTCCATCAATACCACCCTGGCTTCATCGGGAGTTTTTGACGCACGTATTAGTTTTATAACTTCATCCAGGTGATCCAGTGCGATTAACAAGCCCTCCAGTATATGAGCTTTCTTTTCTGACTGCTCAAGATCATAATGGGTACGGCGGACTATAACTTCATGGCGATGCTTTACAAAATAAGAGATTATCTGTTTTAAATTAAGTAGTTTTGGCCGACCGTTAACCAGAGAAATATTATTTACATTAAAACTGGTCTGCATCTGGGTAAGCTTGTACAAATTGTTTAATACAACGTTTGCAACTGCTTCTTTTTTAAGGATTATAACAATCCGCATACCCTTGCGATCCGATTCATCATTTATGTACGAGATCCCTTCCAGTTTTTTATCATTTATTAATTCCGCAGTTTTACGTATAAATTCGGCTTTATTTACCTGATAAGGGATTTCTGTTATGATTATTTTTGCCCTGCCAGTCTCAGTGGTTTCGATCTCTGTTTTAGCCCTGACAACAATCCTGCCCTTTCCTGTTTCATAGGCATCTCTTATTCCCTGTACACCATATATTATCGCACCGGTAGGGAAATCAGGTCCCTTAATGTGCTGCATTAACTCGTTATTTTCAATTTCCCTGTTATCTATAAAAGAGATAATGGCATCCACAGCCTCTGAAAGATTATGGGGTGGCATATTTGTTGCCATTCCTACAGCGATTCCAGAGGTTCCGTTGATGAGCAAGGTTGGGATTTTAGTAGGGAGAACCGATGGCTCTTTCAGGGTATCATCAAAGTTGAATTGAAAATCAACTGTGTTTTTATCCATGTCTGCCAGTGTTTCCTCAGCAATTCTCCTTAGCCTTGCCTCTGTGTACCTCATTGCGGCGGGGCTGTCACCATCGATTGAACCAAAATTACCCTGACCGTCCACCAGGGGATATCTTAATGACCAAGTCTGAGCCATTCTGACCATGGCTTCATAGACAGATGAATCTCCATGCGGATGATACTTTCCAAGCACCTCTCCAACGATTCTTGCAGATTTTTTATACCCCCTGTTTGACAGTATACCTAATTCAGACATACCGAATAGCACTCTTCGGTGAACGGGTTTCATTCCGTCACGTACATCAGGAAGAGCTCTGGATACAATTACCGACATTGAATAATCAATGTAGGCTGATTTCATCTCTTCTTCTATGTTAACTTTAAACAAGTGATCTCTTTCAGACATAACTATTTAATCTAAGACAATATTTATAACCGGAGCTGTAATATCATAATTAAAACTTTCATATAATAGAGCTGATTGAACTCCGTTATAAAACCACTGATTAATTTAAAAAATTATTAATATTTCAGAAAATATGAGTGCAATTTAGCCATAAATTGTTTAAAACTATTCTGAAATATCTCATAATTATTAACATCTTATTCTTTATAATTTTATTATTAACTTTGTAATACTATTATTATTGAATTGAATTGAATTGAATTGAATTGAATTTATGAATATATATTAAATTATGGATGCAAAATTTTCACAGAGAGTTAAAGATGTTCTATCATACAGCAGGGAAGAGGCTATCCGGTTAGGTAAC
>PXAP01000073.1 GCA_003567115.1 Bacteroidota bacterium | reverse complement strand
GGTGATGCCAGCACTTCGGAAGGACATTTCTGGGAGACTGTAAATGCTGCTGCGGTGCTTCAGGTACCCATGGTACTGGCAGTATGGGATGATGGTTACGGAATATCCGTTCCTAAAGAGTACCAGACAGCAAAAGGAAGTATATCTGAAGTACTGCGCGGATTTGAACGTGATGAGACAACTCCCGGAATTGTTTTATTTGAAGGCAGAGGATGGGATTATCCGGAACTTTGCAGGATTTTTGCCGAAGGTGTCAGGATATGCCGCGATGAACATGTGCCGGTTGTATTTCACATAGATGAGCTCACTCAGCCCCTGGGCCATTCCACTTCAGGATCGCACGAAAGATATAAATCACCTGAAAGGCTTAAATGGGAAAAGGACTATGATCCCCTGAAAAAAATGCGTGAATGGATGCTTGCATCGGATCTGAGCATTACAGAAGAGCTTGACGGGATTGAGGAAGAAGCCCTGGAAGAGGCAAAAACCGCCAGAAAGGAAGCCTGGGAGGATTTCACCATGCCAATGAGAGTTGAGAAGGATGCCCTCATTAAAATAATTGATAACCGAAGTTGTATATGCAGGCGTGAGGGTTACGATAAGCCCGGCACTGTAAACGGAGAATTAAAAAAAATCCTGACACCTTTAAGAAAGGATAATTTCAGTGCAGCAAGAAAAATATTACGGCATGTTTGCACCGACTGTGAGATCAGGGAGTCTCTGCAGAGAGACCTGTCAAACTGGCTAAGTCGTAACCGTGAAGATAATGCCGTGAGGTACAATACCTGTCTTTACAATGAATCGCAGTTCTCAGTCCTGAACGTCAAAGGCGAAGGTAAAAGGTATAATGACGATTCTCCTCTGGTACCGGGGCATGAGATATTGCGTGATTTCTGGAATGCGGCACTGTTCCGCGACCCGAGGGTTTTTATTTTCGGAGAGGATACCGGTAAAATAGGTGGAGTGAACCGGTCCTATGAAGGACTTCAGAATAAATATGGCGAGCTCAGGGTAACAGATACAGGAATCAGGGAAACAACCATACTGGGACAGGGTATCGGAATGGCCCTTCGCGGAATACGTCCCGTGGCTGAAATACAATACCTCGATTATCTGTTATATGCACTCCAGACATTCAGTGATGACCTGGCAACTACTCATTACCGTACCCGCGGCGGGCAATGTGCTCCGGTCATTGTAGTAACCCGGGGGCATCGTCTTGAAGGAATCTGGCATGCCGGATCGCCGGTTAGCATGGTTATCAACTCAATACGTGGTGTTTATGTATGTGTGCCAAGAAATATGACCCAGGCAGCCGGATTTTACAATACATTGCTGCAGGGTCAGGATCCGGCCATAGTTATTGAACCGCTAAACGGATACAGGCTAAAGGAAAGAAGACCTGAAAATATCGGTGAATACAACATACCCCTTGGTGAACCTGAAGTACTGGAGGAGGGCACCGATATAACAATTGTCACCTATGGATCATGTGTAAGAATAGCGCAGGATGCAGTGGAGCAGCTAAAAAAATTTGATATTACTGCCGAGCTTATCGATGTACAGACACTTCTTCCTTTTGACAGGCCCGACACCATACTCGAATCGGTCAGGAAAACCGGGAAAGTCCTGTTTTTTGATGAGGATGTGCCGGGAGGTGCCACCTCATATATGATGCAGCAGGTGATTGAAGGACGCGGTGGTTTTTTCTTACTGGATGCCGAGCCTCAGACCCTCACCGGGAAAGATCATCGCACAGCTTACACTTCGGACGGAGATTATTTTTCCAATCCAAATGCTGAAGATGTGTTTGATACAGTATACGAAATGATGCATAAATCAAATACCGTAAAGTATCCCCGGCTTTTCTGAAATTCTTTTACAATTGCGGTTGCAATTCCGGCCCTTATATCTGTTTCCGTTATGCTTATTTTCCGGCAGGGATTTGCTCCGGGGTTATTTATTGCGGGAGGCAGGCAGGTCAGTTCTTTAATTATCCATTTCGATTTTTCTGCTTTCTTCCCCCTCTTTCAGCCGTCGTATTTTTATATTGAAAGAGGCCATAAAGATTGACATAAAGGGGCTTATAATATTGAAAAAGGCATAAGGCAGATAGGTGACGGTTGGTACCCCCAGGACGGCGGACTGGGTGGCGCCGCATGTATTCCAGGGGATCAGCACGGATGTGACTGTGCCTGAATCCTCCAGAGTCCGGCTTAACACCTCCGGCTTAAGTCCCTGATCCCTGAATGTTTTTGCGAACATCCTGCCGGGCACGACAATGGAAATGTACTGGTCTGATGCAGTAACATTAAAAAAAAGGCAGGTGGCGGCAGTGGTGGCGACAAGAGAGCCGGTTGTCTTTGCAAAACGCATCAGTCCGTTTGTTATCTTGACAAGCATTCCCGCTGACTCCATCACACCTCCGTAGATCATGGCGGTGATGATAAGCCAGATGGTATTCAGCATGCCCGCCATGCCTCCGGTGGTGAGAAGATCGTTCACCTGGGGATGGCTTGTATCAATGGCTATCCTTCCATACATGCTTTTCATTATTGCAATATAGGAAGCCTTGCTGAAATCATCGGTTATTCCCGATACCTGCTCAATAATCTGGGGCTGAAAAATGAGGGCGAAAAGAGCTCCCAGTAATGTTCCGGCCAGCAATGAGGGCAGGGGGGGGACCTTGTTCACTATTATGGTTACAAGAGCAACGGGCACTAAAAAAAGTACAGGGGTGATGTTGAAGCTTTTATCTATGGCAGAGAGGGTAGCCCCTACATCCGCCTGTTCAGTGGCAGGTTCGAAGAAAAACCCGATTACAATGAATAGAATCAGGGTTATAATAATCGAAGGACCGGTAGTAAGTGACATGTACCTGATATGGGTAAAGAGGTCGGTGCCTGACATTGCAGGAGCAAGGTTGGTGGTATCGGAAAGTGGCGACATCTTGTCGCCGAAATAGGCTCCCGAAATTATTGCACCGGCTACCATCCCTTCACCGAATCCCATTGCATGACCTATTCCGATCAGTGCAATCCCGATGGTGGCGACAGTGGACCAGGAACTGCCGGTTGCCACTGAAACCATTGCAGAGACTATAACACAGGCCAGCAGGAATATTCCCGGGTTCAGGATCTGCAGTCCGTAATATATCATGGCCGGCACAACACCGCTTAAGAGCCATGTTCCGGCAAGGGAGCCGATAAGCAGAAGAATAATTATTGAAGGCATAGCTGCCCCTATGCTCTTTACGATTTGTGTTCTTACATTATTCCAGTTATGTCCGAGGTAAACAGCAATTACACCTCCTATGGCGGCTGCAAGGAGAAGAGCTATCTGATTGGCTCCCGCCAGGGCGTCATCACCAAAGAAATATACATTAAGGGTCAGTAAAACTATAAGGGCTATAACAGGAATCAGAGCCTGGGTTGTACTGGGTTCTCTGATGGTTTTGGTCATACCTGAAAAAATGGATTTATCTGGTCACTCTTACGGGTTAATTACATGGAGCATTTTGTCTTTATTAAAGTCACGGGCATTTAATCATCTGTTCGTTTGTACTCCACCATGCGTGTATATTCGGCCGGATATAACCCAACCTCGATCATCAGTGGCCTTAATGTGAAATTGACATTAACCTGCCTGACCTTTCCTTCCTGGCCGAGATCGAAAGTGACAAATTTTTCACGCATGGCAGGATTAAGCCATGATGCCCTGAAGGTGTCATAATGCCAGTGCTCAAGGTAAGCCACCATCTCAGGATCTCCCCAGAAGCAGAGTTCCAGTGTACCATCATCTCCAAGCCTTACTTCCAGGTCATCATAAACTTTGTTATGATATATGCCTGTATAAGCTTCAGGCTGAAGCGAGGGCTTTGTTCCCTGCACTCCGGACTCTTCTATTTTTTTTCTTCTCTCCATAAGTTTTTCTTTTTCGGCAATGTACTGCTCAAAGTACATTTCATGCCAGTCATGCTCCCGGGTAACACCAAGAACCGCATCAATTATCCAGCTTACAACAGCAGGCCTTAATGAGCAGAATAAATTTCCCGCCACGAAAATTCCGAGATCTATTTCAGGCACGAGCACAATGATCGAGTTGATTCCATCGGTTGCCCCTCCGTGCTGCAATGTACGGTAATCTTCATAATATCCGGAATTCCAGCCCATGGTATATGCGGAAAAGCTGTCTGTGAGCGGGTCTCTCACCCGAAATGCATGCCGGGGCTGATATATGTCATTCATGACCTGCCGGCTTACCAGCACCGTATCTTTATATTTGCCGGGTTCACCCAGGTTAAGAAGCATCCATTGCGCCATATCATGAGCAGAGGCGTTGACCGATGCAGCCGGACCTACATTGTCGAAATTACGTCTGGGTATTGTCCGGATGATCCCGTCAATTTCCTGGTGAGGCCATGCAGCATTGTCATCCGGGGTAATCTGGGTGACCGATACAGAGGCTGAAGTCATGTTAAGAGGAGCAAAAAGCCTTTCGGGAAGAAAAT
>PXAP01000189.1 GCA_003567115.1 Bacteroidota bacterium | reverse complement strand
GTGTACCTGCCTGACCGGTCATGGTTGTCACGGTTCTGTACGGCCATTACACCGGGTACGAAGATCAGTGGTATGAGCGAGGCGAGCAGGGCACCCCTGGCACCTCTGACATATTTTTTCAGATTGTCATAGACGGCAAGCACCCCCAGTCCGATCCATATTGAAAAGGCATAAAAGCTTCCGGCGTAGGCGTAATCCCTTTCTCTTGGCTGGTAGGGAGTCTGGTTGAGGTATATCACTATGGCAACTCCTGTAAAGAAGAAGAGCAGAAAGACCACCCAGGTATTTCTTCTGTCTGCCTGAAGCTGAAAGAGAAATCCGATAATGCCCAGCAGCAGCGGCAGCATATAATATTTATTCCCTGCCATGTTTTTCTGGAGTCGTTCGGGAAGCCCGAACTGTGGCCCCAGCCTGGCCTCATCAATGAAATGGATGCCCGAGATCCAGTTGCCCTCAAGGATCCGGCCGTGACTCTGGATGTCATTCTGCCTGCCGGAAAAGTTCCACATGAAATAGCGTCCGTACATATGCCCGAGCTGATACCTCAGAAAGAAACGGAGGTTCTCCCTGAAGGTTGGTTTCAGCACTTTTTCAACCTGCCCGTCAGGCCGGGCTACCTCTACCTCCTGTCCTCTTATTTTTCCCCACTCCCTGTATGCTTCAATATGATCGGGATCATTGCTGTACATGCGGGGAAACAGTGTCTTGAACCTGCTGTCGTACTCATATTCAAAACTTTGGCGGGCCGGAACATACCTGCCGTCCTTTTGAATATAGGAAGGCCGTCCTTTGCTTTCGCCTGTAACGGGGGCGTTGTAATACTGTCCGTATATGAGCGGCCTGCCTCCGTACTGTTCCCTGTTAAGGTAATAAAGAAGGGAAAAGACATTGTCCGGACTGTTCTGATCCATCGGTGGATCGGCAAGAGAGCGTATCATGATAAGGCTGTAGGAGGAGTAACCGGTAAGAATGACCGTTATGCCTAGCAATATGGTGTGAAGCAGCGGCTTGCGTTTTCGGTACGTATAAGCCAGTCCCCCGCCCAGCAACGCACCTGTAAGAAGAAGATAGATAATGACCCCGCTGTTAAAAGGCAGTCCAGCGCTATTCACAAAAAACAGTTCAAACCAGGATGCCGCAACCACAAATCCCTGTATGATGCCGTACATAACCATTAACAGCAGGAGGACGGATATGGCGGCGGCCAGCAGGAAGCCCTTTACTGAGGGCCGGTAGTTTTTGAAGTAGAAAACAAAGACAATGGCCGGTATGGCAAGGAGGTTAAGAAGGTGCACCCCTGTTGACAATCCCATCAGGTAGGCAATAAGGATAAGCCAGCGGCTGGCATAGGGCTGACCGGCAGCATCTTCCCATTTCAGGATGGCCCAGAATACAACAGCGGTGAAAAGTGATGAGAGTGCATATACTTCAGCCTCTGTGGCAGAGAACCAGAAAGTGTCTGAAAAGGCATAGGCGAGTGCACCGGTAAAGCCTGCTCCCAATACAGTTATTATGTTCGGGGTTGAATAGCTGTTTTCCTTAAAAACCAGTTTCCCGGCCAGGTGGGTGATGGTCAGGAACAAAAACAATATGGTGAAGGCGCTTGCCAGGGCTGACAGGATATTGATGCTTATGGCAACATTGGAAGGGTCGCCGGCAAAAAGGCTGAAAAACCTGCCCAGCAACATGTAGAAAGGTGCACCCGGGGGGTGCCCGATCTGCAGCTTAAAGGCGCTGGTGATGAACTCGCCGCAATCCCAGAAGCTGGTGGTGGGTTCAATGGTCAGAATATATACCGTGGCTGCCGCCAAAAAAGCTATCCATCCGCTTATCAGATTGGCCTGTTTGAATTTTTGCATAGTTTACAGGTTGGTTTTGAATATCTTAATAACCTGTACCAGTCCCCGCAAGTTTCAAGTTTTGCATGTTTACAGGCAGGGGACTGTTTTTTTAAATTATTAGGCAAAGAACGAAATTTTTGGTTAATATTGAAACCTGAAATGATATTAAGATCACTGATAACCCTGTTTTTGCTGACTGCTGTTTTTGTATTTAACGGCAATGCCCAGTATGGCAATGAAATCTATTTTTCTGACAGAGAAATTGCCAGGGCTGACAGCAGCAGGCTTTTCCTGCGGTTCGGAGGTTCCACCTTTGTCAATAACAAAGAGTTTTTCAATCCCTATCAACCCGGATATACCCTTACAGGCTTTTTCATCAGACCGGTGCTTGAGTATTACCCCGGGCCGGAAACCAGGCTCAAGGCAGGCATGCATCTCCTGAAATATTCAGGGGAGGGGAAATATCACCAGACTATCCCGATATTTACTTTCCATCACAGGTTCGCCCCCGGACTGGATTTGGTGGCCGGGTCGATCTACGGATCTATCAACCATGATATGATTGAACCTCTGTTTGCGTTTGACCGGTTTTTCACCCATCATAATGAGAGCGGTCTGCAGTTTTTGATCGATCGGGATTTTATAAAAGCAGATATCTGGCTTAACTGGGAGAAATTTATTTTTACCGGAAGCCCTTTTCAGGAGGAGTTTACGGCAGGGCTCTCCTCGACTTTTTTCACTGGTTCCACGGAAGGCTCGTTAAGGGTGGACCTGCCGGTCCAGATACTGGCAACCCATAAAGGGGGGCAAATAGATGCCTCTGGCGAGCGGCTGCAGACACTGGTAAACCTTGCCGGTGGTGTGGTTGCTGAATGGGATGTTGATGGAATGGTCATTGAAACTGCCGGGTTCAGGGGCTATGTGGCAGGGTTTTTTGATCTTTCCAATGAGCTCCGCCATCACTGGGATAATGGTTGGGGTGTTTATCCGAATATTCATGTGCGGACAAGATGGCTTGAAGGGGGTGCAGGATACTGGTTTGGCAGCAGGTTTGTTGCTCCCCGCGGGGAGCCTCTATTTCAGTCCGTTTCCCGGGTTGATCCTTCAATAGCTCAGGAGCACCGGGAGCTGATTACATCGAAGATCATCTTTAACCGGAGATTGGTCAGGGGGATCAGAATGGGGGTCCGGTTCGGGGCATATTATGATCCTGCTGCAGGGCAGTTTGATCATAGCGGGGGACTCCATATAATTATTGATGAGAGGTTTATAATTACTGAGCTGCAGGTTAGATGAGAAACTATATGTCTTTTGTGGTGAAGGGAATACCCGGCAACTGGTTTATTATTAATAAGGTGCAGGTTAGTTGAGAAACGGTTACGTTCCCGAATATTTAACCGGCAAAAAAGACATTGTTCGGATCGGCCGGGCTTTTTAGTGATGAGAAACGGGCCTGTTCCTGAATGTAAACCGGCAGCTTGCGGAAGCAAAAGCGGGCGAGGGAATCAGGGCAGGATTATAATTGTGATATTGAAGCTCATTCGGCAGTCGCCACAAACCGCCAGGGCTTGTTTTTCCAGATTGAACCGGAATAGTCTATTCCTATGCGGGGGGTTGTTTTATAACGGGGAGTGATACCTGTGTTCTCAAGCCATATTCTTGGCGATTCACAAAGATCCTCTCCGTTAAAGCTCTTATCTATTCCCAGGGCTTTTGTAAGCCGGCCAGGTCCGCTGATTCCCTGTACCCCGCGTACCAGCACTGCCTGGGGCTCTTCTTTCCTGCCGCTGACGATGTTGAGCATCCAGTGTATGCCGTAAACAAGGTAAACATAAAGCACCCCTCCTTCATGATACATCACTTCGGTACGTGCAGTGCGTCCCTTGCTTACGTGACAGGCAAGGTCATTTTCGCCCCTGTAAGCTTCGGTTTCGGTAATGGTATATGATTGCCGGTCACCTGTGTTGCAGACGCGTACCAGGTGCATCCCCAGCAGGGCAGGCGCCAGCTCAAGTACATCACGGGTAAAAAAAATCCTGTTAACACGGCGTATCATTGTTTTCAGGCTCACATTTTTCCCGGGCAAAGATAAAAAGGGCATAAAAAAGCGAAAAGAAGGTTGCCCCTGCCTGGGTTTCAATTGTATCTTCGGTTATCATGGATAGCAGTGCAATGCAGGCAAATACAAAGGGCAGGATCTGAAACTGCCTTTTTTCCATGAAAAAGGGTGCGATCAGACCAAACATAACTATCATAAATCCGGTTATGCCAAAACTGATAAAAAAAGTGATGAACTGGTTATGTGCTCTCAGCTGCCATTCAGGGTCAAGCATGGTTTCATTTTCTGCATACCGGGTTTCATAGGCTGTTGCCACATCTCCTGTTCCCACGCCGAACCATAAATTATCCGTTATTATGTCAAATCCGGTTTTCCAGTACTCGAACCTTTGTGCAAGTGAATGACCGCTGGGGTTGCCGCCTTTGCGGTAATTATCAATTTCCCATACCAGCTGGTATATTCTGGGGTATAACCATTTTTTGTTCTGGTAAATATGGTTGGCCATTCCTCTTTCAATGTTCCGGATATCTGTTTCTGTAAGCCGGAAAACCCCTACTGCATCCTTATCCAGACCCAGTGATGTGAGATAGCGTATCAGGGTGTTGCGAAGTTCGTGTCCTTTGTCATCCGGT
>PXAP01000207.1 GCA_003567115.1 Bacteroidota bacterium | reverse complement strand
GGACGGTTCCAGACCGGGAGCGCTTTCTTTTAAGGCCCCGGCAAGCCTTCTCCCGGTCTTTTCGGTTATATGCTGTCTTCTTGTAGCTTCTGCAGGTTTGGTTACATCTATATGGTTTACATCACCGCAGGTACCTGTGCCGAAAATAGATATAAAATCTTCGCCAAAATGCTCTTTCAGATATTTCTGCAGGTAGTAGGGATAGTCGGCGCTGTATTCGGTACCTCCCTCAGTGTCGAGATGGTTGGCGAATACCGAAAGGGAAGCACTGAAACCGGTTTGACCGGCTTTGCGAAATAAAATGTAATGAAAATCCGGATCAATCGGACCTGCTGGACTAACAATGCCGGGGTTCAGAATGCCGGGATTAAAACGTACCCGTCCGTCTGTCATAAGAAAACGCCGGTTAAAGGAGACCCCTTCAACACGCGATATTCCTGCGTATATATCTGTCTCCCCTTTATTCTCATTTGCTAAAGCTATTGCTTCAGCCATCCGGGTTATAAGGGTTTCGATATAATCATCGGTGGTATCCCTCTCCGCTGTTCCTGATACATTCGATTCAAAATAGTTTCTGAGGGGTTCTCTGATCGAAGGTCCGGTATGGGTATGGGTAGCGCCAATGCTGATGTTTTCAAAAGGAATGCCTGTCTGCTCTGAAGCCAGTTCCCTGACAGCAATACTGAGTTCCCGTGGTATACTGAGAATATCGCAGAACAAAAGGGCGGCATTTGTTTCTCCCTGTTCAAAAACTATGGCTTTTGCATACAGGGGGTCTTTTATACCGGTGCTTATTCCACGGTAATGATAATAACCCACCGGAGGAGTTATTTCGACAACGCCTGTACCTGTTTTAAAGATACCGGTATGATGCTCCCGGCACCCTGGTGATAACAGGAGGTTGAAAAGGATCAGGATAAGCATATTACCTGGCAGCATGGTTCTGAATATGTTTAACCCTGAAATAGTAAAAGGTTTCAGGATGGCTGAAAGATGACAGTCCATCAATATTGGCCAATACCGCTTCATAAAGAGCAACTTCAAAAAATTAGTTAAATATAAGTCCCCAATTACAGGAAAACAGTCCTTAACGGGATAATTTGAAGAGAAAGTTACAAAATAGTATTGATTTTTACCTTGATTGAACATAAATCTTTTCATTACCGGTTAATTTTTATTCCGGATACTGCGTCACAAAGATGCATCCGGATATTTTATAAGGCATTATTTCTTGCTCATTAAGGTTCTTTTTTGTAAGTTGGTTGTCTGAAACCTAACCTGGCATAGCCAGAACCAAAGAGGGTTTGAATGATATTTTGCCAAAAAAAGCAAGAATTTATATTTTAAGCTACTATATTACCGGAGTATTTATAACCAATAAAAAATTTGAAATGGAAGAATTAAAGAGAATTGCAGTGTTAACCTCGGGAGGTGATTCACCCGGAATGAATGCTGCCATAAGGGCTGTAGTAAAGACAGGCCTTTATTACGGAATGGAAGTATACGGTGTATACAGGGGTTACCACGGAATGGTAAATGATCTTATACAGCCGCTTGGAAGGGAGGATGTCAAATACAGCCTTCCTTTGGGGGGCACCATACTGAAAAGTGCCAGGAGCAAGGAGTTCATGACTTATGAAGGCCGGAAGAAAGCTTATGAGAACCTTAAAAAGCATGAAATAGATGCTCTTATTGTGATAGGCGGCGACGGTACATTTGCAGGGGCAAAAACATTCATGAATGAATTTGATTTTCCCGTAATTGGTCTTCCGGGAACCATAGATAATGACCTCTATGGTACCGACTACACCATTGGTTATGATACTGCGGTAAACACCGTGGTATCTGCTGTTGATAAACTCAGAGACACCGCCTATTCGCACGATATGCTCTTTATTGTCGAGGTGATGGGACGTGATGCCGGTTTCATTGCTTTACGAAGCGGACTGGCCAGCGGGTCGGGGAAGATATTAATACCGGAGACAAAGACCTGTACCGAAGAGCTTCTTGACAGGCTCCGGGAAAGGATATCCAGGGACGAAACCTCTGCAATAATTATAGTGTCCGAGGGTGATGATTTCGGCGGTGCCATGGAGGTAAAAAAGATTGTAAATGAAAAGTTTCCTGATTACAATACGCGTGTTACCATACTTGGGCATATACAGAGGGGAGGTAGTCCATCTGCATTTGACCGCATACTTGCAAGCGGACTCGGTTATCAGGCGGTAAAGGGCCTGACAGAGGGCAGGAGCGGAGTTATGGTTGGATCGGTGAACCGGAAAATAGTTTTTGTGCCCTTTGAAAAATCGATCAAACACCATAATAAGATTAATGTAGAGCTTAAAAATATTGCTGAAATACTCTCTATGTAACCGGACAGGTGATTCTGAATTGTGGAGGTCTGAAATGACCTCTTGCTCTGTGGTATCGGTCTGCAGGGTATTCAGTGAGCAAGGGTTTATTTTGATTCGGCAAGCGGGGAGGCGATTCAGATTCCGGCGCCCGTTTGGCTTTAGGTTTGGGTGTTGAGGGAGAATATAGTATTGATGCTGTTTCCATTTTCCCGGATCCAGAATTTATTTTCAGTGGTTTTGGCCGGGCTGAGTTCAATTTCGGGTAGGGATATACCTGTATGAAACGGTGAAAGAAACCGAATAAAGCCTGAGCTCAATGGTGCTGTTTATTGGCGGATTGAAGTTTTGTGAGAAATACTGACCGGGCGCTTCAGCCGGTAAGAGGAGAGAGAAGCTGCCGGGCTTTTTCAACGGGGATCTGTTTTCGCGCTGCATAATCAATAACCTGATCGTCCAGAACCCTGCCTATATTGAAGTATCTGCTTTTGGGATGGGCAAAGTAGTAACCGCACACTGATGCTGCCGGCTTCATCATATAATTTTCAGTTAATGAAATCCCGGTTTTTGATGATGCATCCAGCAGGCTTAAAAGCGGCAACTTTTCAGAATGGTCAGGGCAGGCAGGGTAACCGGGTGCGGGCCTTATTCCCCTGTAAGCCTCCTTTAGCAGCTCTTCCTGTTTCAGGTTTTCCTCTTTTGCATAACCCCAGTGCTGCTTCCTGACCCTTTCATGCAGGTACCCGGCAAATGCCTCTGCCAGCCTGTCCGCCAGTATCCTGAACATGATACTGCTGTAATCGTCATTGGCGTCCCGGAACTTTTCAATCCATTTTTCATTTACCTTACCGGCAGTAACGGCAAAAAGACCTATCACATCAGTGATACCGCTCTCAAGGGGTGCAATAAAATCGGCCAGGCAAAGGTTGGGCATACCGGGCTCTTTTTTCTCCTGGTTTCTCAAAAAGCAGAATCTTTTAAGTTCCTTTTCCCTTTTATAACTGTTGTAAACAATTACGTCATCCCCTGTTGATACAGCCGGATTAAAAGCTGCAACGCCGCTGGGAGAAAGCATCTTTTCAGTGACAATCCTGTCCAGCATTTCCAAAGCGTCATCATAAAGCTTCCGGGCTTCCTTTCCCTTAAGGGGGTCATCAAAAATTGCAGGATATTTACCCCTTATCTCCCATGCATGGAAAAAGAATGTCCAGTCGATCCATGGAATAAGGATTTCAGGTGAGAGTCCCTCCAGATGAACTTCACCTGTTCCCGGTCTGATGATATCACTCTGCTCCGGGGAAAACCTGAATCTGTTTTCCCGGGCCTCTTTAAGACTGATGTACTTTTTCCCTCTTCTGAAAGTCTTTTGTTTCTCCCGCAGATCATGGTACCTCTCCTTTATCTTTTTTACATAAGCAGGATTACGCCCGGCTGAAAGCAGTGACGAAAGCACACTGCTGCCTTTTGATGCATCACCTACATGTATGACCGGTTGTTCATATACAGGCGAAATTTTAACGGCCGTATGCATCTCGCTCGTTGTAGCTCCTCCTATGAGCAGTGGAATGTCAAGACCGCGAAGCTGCATCTGCCGGGCCACATTGACCATCTCTTCAAGAGAGGGAGTGATGAGTCCGCTCAGTCCTATCACATCTGCTTTCTCTTTTACTGCGGTATCGATTATAGTTTCGGCCGGAACCATAACGCCCAGATCTATCACCTGGTAATTATTGCAGCCAAGCACCACCGACACTATGTTCTTGCCTATATCATGAACATCTCCCCTGACGGTTGCCAGCACTATCTTTCCGGCGTTATTACCGGCATCACCCCCGGATTTTTCCTCTTCAATATAGGGTTGCAGGCAGGCGACCGCTTTTTTCATCACTCTGGCGCTTTTTACAACCTGTGGCAGAAACATTTTTCCTTCACCGAAAAGATCACCTACAACGTTCATTCCTTTCATCAGCGGACCTTCTATCAGATACAGAGACCGGTCAAAACCAGTCCGTGCTTCCTCAATATCGGTTTCAATATACCTGTCCAGCCCGTTTACCAGGGCATGGACTATCCTGTCAGTAACCGGTTTTTTTCTCCATCCGGCAATTTTGCTGGGACTCCTGTCTTTTTGCTTACCTGTTTTTTCTGCGTACCTGATCAGTCTCTTCGTGGCATCCTTTCTCCTGTTCAGTACTGCATCTTCAACAAGAACGAGAAGATCAGGGGGTAATTGGTCATAAG
>PXAP01000236.1 GCA_003567115.1 Bacteroidota bacterium | reverse complement strand
GCAGGTCATTCACATTTTGTCCCAGAAGATATTGTGCTTTAACTGTAAGCAGCCTTAAACTTGCCCTCGCAAAACCCATGTAAGTTATTCCTGCCACATAAGCATCTGTTTTGTAACCTTGCGCAGTTATCAGTTCAGGCAAAATTTTCTTGTATGCAGTACCACCTCCAATAATCAACTGATTCTCTGCTCCCGGATCACTACGGGTATAATGTGCCTGTATATGCAAATCAGGCACAGCAGAATTGCGCAAATATGCGGAAGAGGTTCCCGCGGGACCGATGTTGGCAAAATCCCTCTGAGAAAGAGCGGCTGCAATAAATTTCATATTTCCCAGTGTCTGTGTGAGACGGATCTGCGGATTCCTTGAAAAAGGCTGAAATGGACAACCCGTGTTAAATGACACAACATCGGGAAAAGATGAGGTTACAAAAAGAGGATTCCAGAACTGCCCTAACAACAACTCTGAATTCTCCCGGTCAAATTTGACATATGCATGTCTCAATCTGAATCCGTTAATATCAGCATTTGAATGGCCAAAAAATGCCCCTTCCACATGACCCGAGGTCTTTACCCCAAAAAAATCAGGCGCTGATATGGATGCATTTAATCGGGTCTGAATCGACAAAAAATTAAAACTTGATTCTTCATTAATATCCTCATTCTCGGTGTCCCATGAAGGTCTTGCCGGCCACAGCAGGAAATGGCCCTCTCTGGCAGCAACTGTCTGGCGGGAATCATAAAAAAAATCACTTTTTATAAATCCCCCGAATTTAATTCCAAAGTCATAACTATCATTTTCCTGAGCATCAATTAACAAAGGCACTATGAACGTAATCAGAAACAGCATTTTTTTCATCCTTTTAAAACAGGTTATTCAGATTAATATTATGTTTAGCAGGTAATTCATGTTCAGTATTTCACTCTCATGGATCATCCATGCTTTATTGACTTAGTCGATTTTACATGCATTATTTTGTTATTTTGGCAATATATACCAGATGTAAAATTGACCTTCGGTCGAACTCACATGCAGTATATTGTTCATTTGGTAATATTTTCCAGATGTGACTTTCATGCCTTTTTGTGCGACCTGCCCCATGGACAATTTATTCTTATAATAATTAGATTACGTCCGATAATAAAAAAGTTACATTATTTTCTTTCAGGGGGGAAAAGTTTTCTTAAGATACTCTGTTTCTCAGGTGGTTTTCCAAACAGAATATTGATGTTGTTTTTGGCCGCATGATTTTCACTCCACAAATCCAGAGCTTTCACATAATAGTCATACGCCTCTTCCACTTGATTTGCATGTCGGCTGATGATCCCTAAATTTGTATAACTTACTGACAATCTCCTTGGAGTCTCGATCCGGGCAGACATAATTTCTTTCACCCTGTTCCGGATTATTGCATCCAGTTTTTCATTATTATTTAGTAATCTGTCTGATGTAAACTCTTTTTCAACAAAAACATTCAGCTCCTCTTCAGTTTGATTGCCCATAAAATCCATCCAGGTAGTGTAATACTCTATACCCTTTAACAAGTGCTGCTCGGCAAGGGCAAAATAATGTTGCCTGATTTCCTCCCTGATCGGATCTGAAAGTGCTTTGGTAAGAAATACAGATGCGCGGTTATTCTCTATTACCCCCATCTCATATGAATTCCTGTAATGCGGTATTGATGAATATATATTTTCAATGCTGTCCAGTAAAGCAAGAACCCCATCATAATCATTAGTTGAAGCATATCTGTTGTACCTGCCGTACATTATCTGAGCCTGCCTGACACGCGGGTCAACAGACTTGTTAATGTTACCATAGTAGGTCCATGCAATGACAATGCCAACAGCTGCAAGGATAACCATAATACATATGATTATTCTTGTCCCTTTATTTATCGAGATAAACATTCAAACTAGGAGTGCACCTTTTCAATTAAGAATTTTCTGATCTCTATGGGTGTCTCTTTGGTCATTTTGGAAACAATAATATGGGCGGTAATTGCCAACGGAGCACCTATCCACGCAAAATACCATGCACCAAGGTAATAAGAAATAAATTCATTAAATGGTAATATCCATCCGGCTCTGGCTCCTATCAGGTAGGTAAGGGATATCAGAGTAATAATACCACCTACAATTAATCCGGCTTTAGCGCCTGCCTGGTTGGAACCACTCCACCAGATACCCAGTAAAAATAAAGGGAATATTGTACAGCCGGCCATTGAAAAAGCAATAGCTACCAGTTGAGCGATCAATGCCAGATCAAGAACTGCAACAGCAGTGATAATAATTGCCATCAGTAAAGTACCCAAACGAGCAATTGTCATCTGGGTTTTAGGTTTGGCTGCAGGATTAATCACCTTTACATAAAGGTCGTGAGCAAATGCAGAAGATCCGGCTACCAGTAAACCGGAGGTTGTAGAAAAAGCTGCAGATACACCGCCCGCCGCCAAAAGTCCCACAATCAATGGATTAACATCACCCAGTTGTGCGGTATAAACTACAATAGCATCTGCAGCCAGTGTTCCTACTTCAGGATTTGATGACAGTATTTTTCCAAAAGCCGAATATACAGGGGCGCTCCAGTAAAGCAAACAAATAAAAAATAATCCCCAAACTACTGACCACCTTGCGTCCCGGGCTTTGGGAACAACGTAAAATCGTTGTATCACATGAGGCAATCCCGCAGTTCCAATCATAAGGGAAAAAGCTATCGCCATCCATTGAAAAAAAGTTTGCCCGGTAGAAGGATCCCAGGGCATGGCATATTCCGGGCTTGGTACTATGGCAAAATGGTGCCCCAGGGAATTTGTCATTCCTGCTTTATCAGCTATTTTAACTCCTTCAACAATATCCTGAACTACTGACCCATAACCTATCTGAGGTATTAACCAGAAATAATCAAATTTCGCGGTAAGAATAAACAACGGGACCATAAATGAAGTGATAATTATCACATATTGAATCTGCATATTTTTCGTGACACCAAGCATACCTGATATAAGCGTATATGCAAGCACTACGGTACCGCCAATAATAACTGCCGGCAGATAATCAATTCCCATCACCCACTTGAACATTAACCCGATTCCACCAAATTGTCCGACTGCATATGCAATTGAAATAATAATGGTAATGCCAGCGCCAATGGTACGCAATGTTTGTGAATAATACCTGTCGCCAATAAAGTCAGATGCTGTATATTTACCATATCTTCTTATCTGGCCTGCCATGAGTATAAGCAAAAGTACATACCCGCCGGTCCAGCCTACTACATAGGACAAACCATGATAACCGGTACCATACATCAGCGCGGCCATGCCAAGGAAAGAGGCAGCGCTCATCCAGTTGGATGCAATTGCCATACCGGAACCCACGCGGGAAATCCCACGGCCCGCGGCATAATAGTCGGTAGTATCTTTGGCACGGAACAGGATGCCTACAAGCACAAACAGTGTTAAAATAAAGATAAGAATAATAGCCGGCCCGACTTTAAAACTGCCTTCAAGTTCTGCTGTGTCATGAGCTGCATGGGTTAGCAGGGGTATAAATGAGAATAGCAATAAAATATATATCCTTTTCATCAGTAAATATTTAATTTAATTAGTTGGCCTGACGGAACCCCCATGTTTATTTATGTCTTTTTGTCTGCCGCTGGCTGATGGGGGTTTCATATTTTTATTTTTCCGGAGTTAAATAAATAGAATGGTTAATCAGTCTGTTCAAGAAAGTTAAGTTTAGCGTGCAATTTATCGGTTCTGTAACAATATAACCAGCACAATCCCACAAAAAAGACCAGTAGAAAAACAGCTGTATAGAAATAATGAAAAGGAAACCCCAGGAATACGGTATCCGTCAGGACAGAACGGTTATGTGTCAGATATAAACTCATAATACCAGGGATCTTCAGTCTGTTTTCTTCTGCCATATTCTCCATATCATCATCGAGTGCCAATGGCAGAAGTTGTGCAAGCAATGTGCCTTCACCAATACCTAATACAGGTGCAGCTTTGGATATGATCGATTCTTTGGTTTCCAGGTATCTTTCATCCCTTAATGAGGTTATCTCTTCTCTTAACCTGTTTAACAAATGCACTTCTTTCTGAAGGGAAGCCAGTTCATTATCAGGCAATAATTTGGATAATGTCCAGCTTATGCCATCTTTTAAAGCATCATATTCATCGGGTTCAAGGGTTAACTTGCCCGAAACCTGTACCATCGACTGACCTGTAACCTGGTAATCATAACTCATGGCATTTCCTGATTCTATCTTTTCCCAGGCAGGAATAAATTCAACTAATGCTTCTTCCGGTACCGGCTTTGAAAGTATTTTTAATAAAATCTGAAACCCGAAAATGGCAACTGCCCACATAATAAATAACTGAATGATCAGATTCCTGTTTCTCCGGGCCTGCTGAGTGGTAGGATTGAAAAAGCTGATCCTGTATTCTTCTGTTTCCAATGGATGATTTTTTAAGTGAAAAAATATTGGGGCAATATAAAAAAAATATTTTTTATCCAACTATATTGAACTCTTGCACCGGCAAAATTTATAAAAAATATTCAGGTTCTGAGCATTTTGATTTAAGTATTTCAAGGACAAAAATTTTTCGCTTTAAAGATACCGGGCCTCTG
>PXAP01000010.1 GCA_003567115.1 Bacteroidota bacterium | reverse complement strand
GGCTCCATATTATAGAACATCCCTTCACTGTAACCGGCAGACTCAATAAAACTGTATCCCATTTCACCCAGCTGCTGAAGAGTTCCTTCCGGATCGGCATTCATATCACCACGAACCGACCACAGCTGTAAACCGATAAACTTATCCTCCCTGGGAACCTCGCATGATAAAAAACCGGCAACCATGAAGCAGATGAGGATTAAAAATCCGAAAAAATAAGTTATTCTTTTCATAATAATAAATTTTATGGTTTGTAGATATTTATATTAATAAGTCGGGTATATATGTTCCCTTAAAGACAATATGCCGTCAAACAACATTTGGAATTTGTAAATGTATAAAAAAATAATTCTTATTCCATCATAATGACATCATATTTTAACCCGGTAAATTCAACCCTCTTGCAACATAGTAAAACCATTGTTTTATTATCTTTGCTTTTTGTTAACAAACCTAAGATCTTGAATGGGGCAATTAACCGGAAATTCTGCCGGAATATCTCCGGTTGCAGAAAAAAGCCAGGAGGTAACTTTTCTTTCAACCTTCATGGCCCTGTTAGTGACGGTGCATCCAGCCGGAAGAAAAAAAAAGCCGCCACGAACCAGCCTGATATGTCCGGCAATCAGGTTTATTATTATTCATTTTCTTGCCATTATTACCTCTCTCCACACCTGCAATCCGGAAGTACATGGCCAGACAGGAGGCACCAATACATGGGAATTTCTGAATCTCACCAGCTCCGCACGAATCGCTTCGCTTGGAGGGAAAAACGTTTCGTTGCGTGACGGCGATCTTAACCTGGTATTCCACAATCCCGCCCTGCTTGACAGCACAATGAACAACCACCTTTTACTCAACTATGTCAATTATTTCACTGACATAAACTTCGGATATGCCTCATACGCATACCATCACAGCAAACTGGGAAGCTTTGCGGCAGGCATCCACTACATAAACTACGGCAAATTTACCGGTGCCGACGAAACGGGCATTATAACGGGTGATTTCACTGCCGCCGAGAACTCAATCAACCTTTCATGGGCCATGCCGGTAGACACTCTTTTAAGTATCGGCGCTACGGTCAAGACCATCAACTCCTCCTTTGAACAGTACAGGTCGTTTGGCTTTGCCCTTGATGCCGGCATCAACTATTTTAACCCGGCACAATTGTTCTCGGTATCACTGGTGATGAAAAACCTGGGAACACAGCTTACCACCTGGTACCCCGGCGGAGAGAGTGAGTCCCTTCCCTTTGAGCTGCAACTGGGAATTACAAAGCAGCTTGCTCATGCCCCTTTCCGTTTCTCACTGCTTTACCAGCATCTGCAGGATTTTAATCTTAACCAGGTCAAAACCTCAGAAAGAGAAGCCGCAGAGGAGCCATCTTCCTTTTCCGCGAAAGCGGAGAGACTGGGAAATGAACTGTTAAGACACCTTGTATTCGGGGTGGAATTCATACCTGTTGAGAGTCTGTCCCTGCATGCAGGATATAATAACCTCCGGAGGCATGAACTGAAGATTGACGAGCGTGCTTCCACGGTTGGTTTTTCATGGGGTTTCGGTTTACAAATAAACAGGTTCCGAATCGGTTTAGGCCGGGCACGCTACCACCTGGCAGGATCGTCCGGCCACTTCTCCTTCAGCACCAACCTCTCTTCTTTTTACAGCAGACAGTGACCCCCTGTTGCAGAAAATTGATTACTTTTGCATTTGTAATGGGAGATAAACTTATAATCGCCATTGATGGCCGCTCCTCCTGCGGAAAGAGTACCTTTGCCCGGGCCATAGCTGCCAGAATGAACTATATATACATTGACAGCGGAGCTATGTACAGGGCTGTTACACTTGCCTGTATGGAGAATAAACTGCTGCATGGGGGGATAATGAATGAGCAGGCTCTTCCGCAACTGCTTGAATATGTCAGGATCAGCTTCCGGAAAAGGCCGGGATCGGCCGAAACCGGGACATTTCTTAACGGAGTTAATGTGGAACAGAAAATAAGAAGTATTGATATTGCTTCCAATGTCAGTCTGGTTAGTAAATCTGCAATGGTCAGGAAAAAGATGGTTGCCCTGCAAAGGGAGGTGGGAAATAATAAAGGGATAGTGATGGACGGGCGTGACATAGGAACAGTTGTCTTTCCGGATGCCGATATCAAGATCTTTCTCACTGCAGAGACAGATATAAGGGCACATCGCCGGCACAAAGAGCTTGTGGAGAAAGGGTATAAAGTAAGCCTTGAGAAGATTCGCGACAATATCACCGGGCGGGACAGAATTGATGAAACCCGTGAGGAGAGTCCCCTTAAAAAAGCACCCGACGCAATTATACTTGATAACTCATTTATGACACCTCAGGATCAGATGATCTGGTTTGAAGATCTTCTGGCAAAAATCAACACCACCTGATAAGCAATATTTATGAAGGTAACAATAGACCCCGATTCGGGATTTTGTTTCGGAGTAAGGCGGGCCGTTAAGAAGGCGCAAACCCTGCTTGAAGAGGGGGGAAAGCTTTATTGTATCGGAGATATAGTGCACAACAGGGCCGAGATTGAGAGGCTTGAGGGGCAGGGACTCGTAAGTGTGGAACGCAGGGAGCTGGGTAAAATTAAAGGGGAGAGGTTGCTGTTCAGGGCACACGGGGAGCCACCGGCCAGTTACCGCATAGCCAGGGAGAATAATATGTCGCTTAACGATGCCACCTGTCCCATTGTAAAAAAACTGCAGGAGACCATAAAAAAGGCCCGGGAGGATACTGAAAAAAATAACGGACAGCTGGTAATATTCGGAAATCCGGATCACCCCGAAACTATAGGACTGCAGGGACAGGCAGATGGAAAGGCAATCGTGGTGACCAACCCGGATAATCTGTCTGAAATTGACCCGGAAAGACCGGTAATGCTTTTTTCGCAGACTACAAAAAGCACCGTCGATTTCATGCAGCTGGAGAAAAATATCCGGGAGCTGCTGAGAAGGCACTTTGATGAGAACAAGCTGCCACTGAAGGTACACAATACCATTTGCGGGCAGATCTCAGGGCGAACACCGCGTATCAGAGAGTTTGCAGAAAAGCATGATGTGATAGTCTTTGTTGGCGGCACCCGGAGTTCCAACGCAAAGGTACTCTTCAGGCACTGCAAAGATGCTAATCCGCGAAGCCGGTTTGTATCCGCACCCGGAGAGGTAAAGGCAGAATGGTTCACGGGTGCCCGGTCGGCAGGTGTTTGCGGTGCCACCTCAACCCCTCAGTGGCTGATGAAAAAGGTGGCAGAGAGAATCAGGGAGCTGACCGCCTGAAAACAGCCTGCCTTTATCCTGTCTGCCCTAAGGCAGTCATAGAATAAACTGCCCCGGGCAGAGCACCCCGGGATCCTGTGGTATTTATTATTTCCGGACCGGAGAGTCGGATTATTAACCCACTTTATGAATAAAATAAAAAGCCCTAAACCTTAAACGGGCAAAATCATGAAATACGCTGATTTGATAGTGCCTCTTCCTGTTCCGGGAATTTTCACCTATTCATTGCCCGCTGAGCTGCAGCCGGAAGTCTGCCCCGGAAAGATCGTTATGGTGCCCTTTGGCAGCAAAAAAATCTATCCGGCCATAGTTAAAAAACTTCATAACAATAAGCCGGCAGGATACAAAGCAAAGGAGATATTGTCGGTATCGGTCAACCTTCCCGTGATACTGCCGGTTCAGATCAGGTTCTGGGAATGGCTGGCCTCTTATTACATGTGCACCGAAGGTGAGGTGCTCAAAGCTGCACTTCCCGGGGGACTAAGGCCGAAAGGCAGGGAAGGGAGCAATGTAAAACCAAAAACCGAAACCTTTATCAGCCTCCACAGCTCCTTTTGCAGCGAAGAGATGATCAGCCGGCTGAAAGACCGGCTGAAAAGAGCCCCCGCACAACTTGAAATACTGATGAGCTATTTTCACCTTACCGGTTACAAGCCCACCGGCAGTCCGCCACCCGAAATAGCAAAAAGCATTCTGGTAAAAAAACCCGGAAGAAGTGCCTCCCCGATGAAAGCACTTATCGGCAAGAATATATTTACCGAAACCGCGCGCATCGTCTCCCGGCTTACGGAGTCTCAGACCGGACAAAAAGAGATGAGCCTGCTCAATCGTTTTCAAAAAGAGACCCTGGAATCAATTAAACAGCAGTTCAACACAAAAGATGTGGTACTGCTCAATGGTATTACCTCGGGAGGGAAAACCGAGATCTATATTCACCTGATCAAACAGGAGCTGGAAAAAGAGAAACAGGTACTCTACCTGCTGCCCGAGATAGCCCTCACCACCCAGATAATCAGGAGGCTGAAAAGTATTTTCGGAGAACAGGCAGGTGTCTACCATTCAAGGTTCTCCGACGCCGAAAGGGTGGAGATATGGAACAGGGTGCTCTCTGATGACAATAACCGCTACAGGCTGATTCTCGGTGTCAGGTCGTCGCTGTTTTTGCCTTTCAGGGATCTGGGACTGGTTATTATAGATGAGGAGCATGAGAATACTTTCAAACAGTTTGATCCCGCCCCCCGTTATCATGCCCGCGACGCGGCGGTAATGCTGGCATCAATGCACGGGGCCTCTGCGCTTCTGGGCACCGCCACACCATCGGCCGAGTCGTGGCACAACTCC
>PXAP01000205.1 GCA_003567115.1 Bacteroidota bacterium | reverse complement strand
TATATCTCTGCTACTCTTCATGGTGGGATTGATGGGCTTTCTAATACTTAATGCAAGAAATCTGTCTGAATATGTTAAAGAGAACATCGGTTTCTCAATTATTCTCGAAGAGGATGTAAAAGAGGTAGATATCATTCGCATACAGAAGAATCTTGATGCCACCGACTACGTCAAGTCCTCAAGACATATTACAAAAGAAAGAGCAGCCAGAGATCTTGAAGATATGCTGGGGGAAGATTTTATCAGCTATCTTGGGTACAATCCATTATTACCTTCTATTGAGGTGAATCTTTTCGCAGCCTATGCAAACCCTGACAGCATACTAATTATAGAAAAAGACATTGCGGAATTTTCTCAGGTTAAGGAGGTTCATTATCAAAAATCACTGGTTCATCTTGTTAACGAGAATATCCGTAAAATAAGCATCATCCTGGTGGTATTCAGTTTTATGCTTTTTCTGATATCCATATCACTCATAAACAATACCATCAGATTGTCGATTTACGCCAGAAGATTTATAATAAATACCATGCAACTTGTGGGAGCAACTAACTCATTTATAAGAAAACCATTTCTTTTCAAGAGTGCTGCTCACGGATTCTATGCTGCCATTTTTGCAAACGCACTTATGTTTGGATTAATATATTTTATACAGAAAGAGTTTGCGGATTTATTTGATTTTCACGATATTCAAACAATAGGTCTGTTGTTTTTGTCGGTAATTATACTTGGAATAATTATTACCTGGATATCTACCTATTTTGCAGTAAGCAAGTTTCTAAAAATAAAACGGGATGATCTTTATTATTAAACCCAGGTCCGTTAATAGAGTCAGGATATTATGATTGCAAAATCCCTGCAAAATTTTAGAAATACCCGTAATTGGTTTCTCAAAACCGTTGAACAATTTTACCCGGATCATATCGTAATAACATCTGACAAATAATTTTTAAAAAACAACTTATTTAAATGGCAAAAAAAAAGAAAGAAACCCCAAAATCCATTGATTTTCCTTTTGCAAAAGAAAATTACCGGCTGCTGATAACAGGAGTTATAATAATTGTCATTGGATTTATTCTTATGATCGGAGGAGGTTCTGACGATCCGGACGTATTTGATCCCGCAATATTCAGTTTTCGCCGCATCACCCTGGCACCCCTGTTGACATTATTCGGATTTATCTTCATCATATATGCCATTATGAAGAAGCCTTCGGAATCGGAAGAAAAAAAATAGTAAATCCCGCCAAATAATTTTTCCTGTTGGTTTCTTTAACCTCCCTTATACATAAACTCATCATAAATTATTTTTTCATGAATTGGATTGAAGCCCTTATAATGGGACTGCTACAGGGACTTACCGAATTTCTTCCCGTCAGCAGCAGCGGGCATCTGGAACTTGGTAAAGTGGCACTTGACATAGAGGCAAAGGAAAATCTTACCTTTTCCATAGTAGTCCACGCTGCCACGGTTCTGAGTATAATTGTTGTTTTTTCCCGTGACCTTAGGGAGCTGGTCACCGGCCTTCTCAAATTCGAATGGAATGAATCAACCATCTACTCGGCCAGGATCGTAATTTCCATGATACCGGTTGCCATTGTTGGCATCTTTTTCATGAGCGAGGTAGAAAGCGTATATACAGGCAACATAGTTTTTGTTGGCAGCATGCTCCTGATCACAGCAAGTTTATTGCTGCTTACCTACCTGGCAAAATCGAGAGATAAGGATGTAACCTACCGCGATGCATTCATAATAGGTATTGCCCAGGCCTTTGCTGTTTTGCCGGGCATCTCCCGCTCCGGCGCCACCATTGCAACAGGATTGCTGCTTGGGGTAAGGAAAGACCTTGTAACAAGATTCTCCTTTCTTATGGTGATAGTTCCTATTATTGGTGCAACAATCTTTGATATTATAAGGGATGCCGGGCCTGATCAGATTACAATAGGGTTTATCCCATTGCTGGTAGGGTTCATTGCAGCTTTTCTTTCCGGACTCTTTGCCTGCAGGGTCATGCTTGAAGTAGTAAGGAGAGGGAAGTTGTTTTATTTTGCTTTATATTGTATCTTTGTTGCTCTAATCGCTATATTCCTTGGTTAAGTCCTTCAGATGAACAGTGCCGAAATAAACACCAAACTTTTAAATGGAGGCATAATTCTCATAAATAAACCATATAAATGGACCTCATTTGATGCAGTAAACAAGGTGCGATCCATTTTAAGAAGGTATTACAAAATACGAAAAATCAAAGTCGGTCATGCCGGAACGCTTGATCCTCTTGCTACCGGACTGGTGATAATATGTACCGGAAAAATGACGAAAGAAATTGACCATTTCCAGTCGCTCGAAAAAGAATATGTAGCCACAATTGAACTTGGAAAAACGACCCCTTCTTTTGATCTTGAAACTTCGGTTGACAGAGTATATGAAACATCACATATAAGCAGGGAACTTATTGAAAAAACACTTGAAAAATTCAAGGGCGAGATAAATCAGACTCCTCCTCTTTTCTCCGCAAAATTCATTAACGGCAAAAGAGCTTATAAACATGCCAGAAAGGGAGATAATATTGAATTGCCGGCTTCCCGCGTAAGCATAAGAGAAATAGTTATAGAAAAATTTGAACTTCCGGAACTGATCCTGCGCATTTCCTGCAGCAAGGGAACCTACATAAGGTCCCTGACCAGGGATATTGGCCACCACCTGGACAGTGGAGCATATCTTGTTAATCTGACCAGGATCAGAATAGGTAATTACCACCTGTCAAAGGCAATCTCTCCTGATGAATTTGAAAAAATATACGCATAAATACAACAAAATTAACGTTATTACGTATAAAAGGCACTCAATAAAAGACAAGTTTTATAATGATGATGGAGAGAATGAAATTATCGCGATATAGGTATAGTTTACCAGAAAATCTTATTGCCAAGCACCCTGTAGAAAACAGAGATGAATCACGACTGATGGTTTTGCATCGTAAAACGGGGAAAATAGAACATAAAATATTCAAAGAAATCATAAAATACTTTGGCGATGAGGATGTTATGGTTTTCAATAATACCAAAGTATTCCCCGCCAGACTGCTGGGCAATAAAGAGAAGACCGGCGCCAGGATAGAGGTTTTTCTGCTCAGGGAGCTGAACAGGGAGCAACGTCTGTGGGATGTACTGGTTGATCCGGCAAGAAAGATCAGGATAGGAAATAAATTATACTTTGGCGAAAATGATATGCTGGTAGCCGAAGTTATCGATAATACCACCTCAAGGGGAAGAACTTTGCGTTTTCTTTATGACGGTCCATATGAGGAATTTAAAGACACCCTTTACAAACTTGGTGAAACGCCGCTTCCCAAATTCATCCGCCGGGAGGTTGTTCCGGAGGACCGGGAAAGGTATCAGACTATCTTTGCCAAGCATGAAGGAGCTGTGGCTGCTCCTACTGCCGGTATGCACTTTAGCCGTGAGCTGCTCAAGCGCCTCGAAATCAGAGGCGTGAATTTTGCCGAGATTACCCTCCATGTGGGACTTGGAAATTTCCGCACAGTTGATGTTGAAGACCTTACCAAACACAAGATGGATTCCGAGCGAATTATCGTTACCGGGGAAGCCGCCAGAACAGTTAACGAGGGCAAGGAAAAAAGGAAAAACGTCTGTGCCGTAGGAACTACAGTGCTGCGGACACTTGAAAGTGCCGTGTCAACAACAGGCCTGCTGAAACCGTATGACGGTTGGACCAATAAATTCATCTTCCCTCCGTATGAACCGAGCGTACCCGATTCAATGATCTCCAATTTCCATCTTCCTCTATCAACCATGCTGATGATAGTTTCCTCGTTCACCGGATTCGAACCCCTGTTCAAAGCATACAAAGTAGCCATCAAGGAAAAATACCGCTTCGGCACCTACGGTGATGCAATGCTTATTTTATAGGTTGGAAATAATGAATTTCATTTCTCCTGTAAAAAAAGCCAAAATTATATGTTCATTTGATACTCCGGAGTTCTTCCTTCCCCGGGTAATTCATGGATCCTGAATATTTCATGGATCCCGGGTAATTCATGGGTGCCGGGTAATTCATGGGTGCCGGGTAATCCATGGGTACTGAGTAATTCATGGGTCCAGGGTAATTTCCTTGATCCTGAATGGTTAATTGATCCCGGATAACTTCACGACTAATTCGCTTATCCTGTGCAATTTATTCACCCCGGATAATTCATTGATCCAGTAAATTAGCATTTTGAGATTTCCTGTGGTTGACCCTGAAAAACCGTTGTTTTACCCTCCCTCTGCAACCTTTCATCAAAAAAACCAGACTATTAATTATAATGATTGAATGTGTTTTATTCGGTAAAATGTTTGTAATTACTGATCATTTGCACATTTTTAGCATTATTGGTGCCGGGTAATCAAATCCCCTTGCATCATAACCTTTTACAGGTTTTTTACGTACACATCCTTACATAAATTACAGGAATGTTGACTTTTAACGATTTTTTAAATCCGGCAGGCATCACCTTCCGTAACAATAAATGATCCATTACCTGTAAATATCAGCTATATACAATGATCAAATCATTGCATTATCGCTGAATTATTGATATTTTGTGCATTTAATCATTTTAAGTGGCATTAGGCACTGAAAATAAACG
>PXAP01000068.1 GCA_003567115.1 Bacteroidota bacterium | reverse complement strand
TCTCTTCCGCCCCCCATACGGCCGCCTCACCCCCGGCCAGTACCGGCAACTCAAAAAAAGGTATAATATTATTATGTGGACCCGCCAGTTTCCCGACTACCGCCACAGCTTCACCCCCGGAAGGCTCAGCCTGAACAACCTCACCCCGGGAGATATTCTCGTACTGCATGATTCGGTCAAATCAGCAGACAACACCATGCCATTACTTGAGAAACTGCTTACCCGGGAAGTAAAAAGTATCCCCATCATTGTCAATATGCCAGCAGATATGGATTATAAAACTGAATATTTATCCTGTAAAAAAGCCAGAATTTTGTTTTGAAATTAACAAAATTCTGACTTACAGGATGAACCGCTTCGCTTTAACATTAAATTTTTTCATCCGTCTGTATGTAATTTTGGCTGAAAAAATTTAATGTATATTTCAATTACCTGAATAAAAAGTTTAAATGAAGACAAAGCTGTTTTTTTTCAACACGATATTGTATCTTCAATTCCTGTTATGACAGCTCACGGAAATCTGGTAAGTATTATAAGAGTACCATTTATTTCGGGTTATGTCCAAAATAAATATTAACTTTAATTTCATTTAATAATCTAATACCTTTGCAGTAAACGGCATAATTAAAAATCTACCTGATTCTGTTACTATTGATGACATTCCTGACCAAATAATGTTAGTGGAGAAGATTGAAAAAGGTATTGATCAGTCAACCAAAAATCAATTAGTATCTGATGACGAACTTGAAAACGACTGGGTAAATGGCTCGTTTAAACCGGACTGAATAATTGTGATATTTTTGGTTATAAAGTATGAGTCTGTTATAAAAAGGTAATTTGTAGTGAATACCACGAATGATTATTATTAAAACTTTAATATCAATTCATTACAATTTGCCTTTATTTAATTATTTCACGAATCATTGCTTTTTAAACTGAACTCAGGTATTAATATGGAATCTGATTTATTAATTAAAGAGCTCAAGGATCATTTAAACAGACACTTGGATAATAAAGTGTTTGCGGTTATTTTATTTGGTTCCAGGGTAAAAGGAACAGCCAATAAAGATTCAGATTATGATGTAGTTATTGTAATTAACACCCGGGATGACAGAAAAGTAAGAAAACAAATCAATGATCTTTGTTATGATTTGGAATTGAAATATAACATTTTTCTTGACACACAGGTAATCTCAAAAGATGAACTTGAATACGGATTGAGAGGTAAACATCCGGTATTTAGATTGGCTGTTAAAGAAGGTATACATGTATGATCGGTGACCCGGAACGAAATTCATTAATTCAATTTCGGATTAACCAGGCCAATGAGGCCATATCCGAAGTTAGCAGGCTTATTGAGGCTGATATGCTTAATATTGCAGTAAACCGTATATATTATGGTATGTTCTATAGTTTAAATGCACTCGCCTTAAAATATGAATTCAGTTCATCAAAACACTTACAGTTAATCGGCTGGTTTAACAAAACATTCGTAAAACCAGGTCTGGTTGATATTAAATACGGACGGATCCTGAGAGATGCTTTTAAAAATCGTTCTGATGGTGATTATGTCCCCTTTATTACTTTCGAGAAAGAGGATGTGCAGACCATGCATGAAAACATGAAGTTGTTTATTTCCAAAATCGAAGATATTCTTGGCGATGCCAGTCCTTAATTATAACATCAATCCGCAAACACTTTTAGTCGAATTACCTTGATAGGACGCAATATTTAAAACTGGTCCGGTACTTAAAGTAGTTCTTATTATGGATCGTCCTCTCCTTGGCGGGAATAAAAACTCTGAGGTCCGGATACATCTTGGTGGCCGGGTATTAAACCACTTTATAAATAAAAAGTATCCCTGGTTTTTGCTTCGCATCGCGAATTTTTTAACACGCACAGGCCTTCCGGACAAAGCCCTGCCAGGACATGACCGCGCTTAAAGAACGCGGGTTTTTAAGTCGCATTAAAAAAAGTTAATATAGATAATGTAGCCCAAACACTTTCCTTTCTACCATTCCCAGCCATCATCATCCCAGTCACCGGGAGTTTGGGGTGAAGTCGAAGCATTTGCTTTATAAGGATTATTAAGCAAAAACATCATAGTTGCGGCAGAGAAGGCCGCATAACCGGTCTTCTTGATAGCCTCCTTTCGGGATATCTTTTCTCCCTTTAGAATATCTTTTTCAACCGCTTTTTTCCCTTTTTCCTTCATAAATCAAATTCCAGAATACAAATTTAAAACTTTATAGCTGGTTGTCAAAACCTTCTATTCAATATACACTCTTTTAGTCTGGTGTATATCACTGCCAGTTACATGAATAATATACACACCGCGGCCGCGGCCCTCCATACTGAATGAGTTCATTTCGGCAGGTTGCAGCCTGACTGTTTTTATTTTCCTTCCCATTATGTCATAAACAACAGCCTCCGAATCCTGTTCAACCATTCCCCTGATGTAAATCTCATTACCGTATGAATATATCTCCGGTAAATCTGCCTCAGAATCACTGATAATTTCGGACGATGTAACCTGCATGCTGATGTGCAGGAAGAACCTGCCAATCCCCTTGTTGCCACCCGCAACCTCAGCATGATAATCCCTCTCCTGCAGATCGGTGAAAATATCCATATCCCGGTCCTCCAGATATGCATCAGCCCCATCAGGAAGGGTAAGGATGTCGGTAGAGTATCTTACTTTGCCACCTGTTGAGAAATCAAAACCTATGGGAATTACCATCTCTTCAAAACCACGGTCCGGCAGACACTGGATAGCAAAATTTACCCCGTTATCACCCTCTACCAGTCTGGTATAAAGATTAAAATCAGGATCACCTCCAAGAAGCCCCGCATCATAGGTCACATCAAGCCCTTTTGTCATATTCTCGTTGAATGTAACAACAGTTGCAGCCTCCTTATGTTCATCGCTGATATTTAAAATAATTGTCGGCCAGTAACCAGTGCCCGATTTTTTGAAGAACTGAACACCAGTGTGTTCATGGGATTTCATATCGGCTGTAAAGTCAACCGCTCCTCCATCATCTTCTGACCTTATCAGGAAGCCCTGGCCAGGCTGTACAAAATCCTGATCGATGACCGGTCTCCCTTCAAGATGCTCCGGCACTGCGTTACCAATTATGCTGTATTGAGTGGGATTTTCCGGGTCATAAATATAAAGTACTGCATACGAAGGATCAAGTTCGTCTGAATTAATCGAGAGGAAACCTTCTGTATCCCTTATCCGTAACGCCGAAGCGAAGGGATTGCCAAGGCTGTTCCAACCGCTCTCCGTCCTTAAGATTGACAGCTCAGTAAGAGAATGAGTAAGGTTGCCGGCAAATGTAAACACGCCGTCCTCGCCCCTTCTTGTAAGATATGACCTCCCGGGCTCCAGATTATGAGTATGATATGAATCATCGTAATAATCACTCCATGCCCCATTGGGTTCAACCTCTTCAACATAATGTGATATAGCATGAACATCCAGACCAGGATTATAAGGTACCTTGTTATCATATTCCAGCAAAAAATCGCCTATTGTCATTCCCGAAACCGCCGGAGAGACAATAACCCATTGTCCGCCAGCCACATAACGCTGTACGGTTGCCTCAACACCTGCATTATCAAGAATCAGCGACCCTGTTCCCTGAACATCAGACTCTATCAGCAACCCTTCGACAGAATTATTATTTACAATATCTCCGTTAGCAGTCCACGTTCCTCCTGAATGTATTATAACCCGCCCTCCATCATCTACAGTAACCGGACCATTGTTTGTAAGCTCTCCTCCGGCCTCTATTCTAACCCTCCCGCCATCTTTAACAGTAAGGCTTCCATTATGGTTTACCAATAAACTTCCACCATCCACAATATCAAGATAACGCACAATAACATCCTTAGCTTCTGTCTCCGGGCTATCTTCTATTCCTTCTTGTATTATGATATAATCATTTTCCGTGGGAACTCTATCCACATCCCAATTACTGGCAACGTCCCATTTGAGATTAGTCTCTCCAGTCCATGTGATAAAATCAACTGCAATTAATTCCTGGTCATCGCCAATCAACTCTACCGGGTCCGCTGCATCAGTTACCGAAAGTGTATGAGTTTCAGCTTCGGTTGGCCTGAATCTGAAACTAACTTCAGATTCGCCATTTTCAATATTCAGTGGAAATGTTAAATCGGCATTATCATCTTCATCCCGGAAATCTCCCGCATGGGTGGAGCTAAGATTTATATTTACAGATCCGTCACTTGCAGCAACATTACCATGTTCATCCTCAAGTTGAACTGTAATTATTTCAGAAGCCTCACCTGTGGATACTATCTGCTCTTCAGTTATAAAAACTATTCTGAATGGATCATCGGCATTTACCGTCAGGTTCTGTACATCCCCTGTCAGAACCTCATCATCATCTTCTGCCGAAAGCTCATGTATTCCTGCCACTGTTGAAGTATATCTGAAACTTCCCTCTGATTCACCGACAGCAATTGTGACTGAGGTGATGTCGGTATCATTGGCCTCGTTGCGGAATGTTCCGGTCAGGTCAGAACTCAGGTTGATCATTGTCTCACCGGAACTCTCTGCCACATTCCCATATTCATCCTGCAACTGAATGGTAATAATATCAGAAGTCCCACCGGCGGTAATGGTCCTTTC